>JANPMZ010000026.1:0-9418 GCA_031427195.1 Nitrospirota bacterium | reverse complement strand
AACTCGGGCGGGACTATGCCGCGTTGAAAGGACAACAATTGAAGTCCCTGAATGTATTCGGCGGGTGCTGCGGTACCGATCATCGACACATCGAACAGATCGCATTGGCGTGCCTGCCACTTTTCCGCAGAGCGACCTAACCACGCGTTGCACCCGACCGTCGGGAGCGGCGCTTCGCGCCTTCCCTCCGTCGGGTGAACGCGGACGTTAGCCCGCTACCTTTAATTTGTCGGGAAGGAAAATAATAACCCATGAAGATAATCGCCAGCTTGGAGAAACTAAACAAACCCGTTTTGGCGACAGTGGGATTCGCCCTCATAGTGACGGTGGGCGTCATTGATTTTCTGATCGGTTTTGAGATTGCTTTCTCGCTGTTTTATTTGGTTCCTATATCTTTAGTCACTTGGTGCGCAGGCAAGCGGCTTGGGTTTGCGGCCGCTATCACCAGCGCTCTTGCTTGGTATATTGTGGATATCGCATCAGGACGTGTTTACTCATCCCTTGCCATTCGTTATTGGAACGCCGGCATAAGAATCAGCTTCTTTTTCATTACGATGGCGCTTTTGTCGGCCTTGAAAACGGCCCTGACGCGCGCAGAGGAGTTGTCCCGGATTGATCATTTGACAGGCGCGGTCAATGCGTGAGGCTTTTTGGATTTGGTGCAAAAGGAGATCGGCCGCTTGCAGCGATATAAACGCCAATTTACCGTAGCCTATGTTGATCTTGATAACTTCAAAACGGTTAACGACCAATTTGGTCATGGCAAAGGCGATGAACTTCTCCGCATCGTGGCCAATACGGCGAAAAGCCAGTTGCGGGATACGGATGTCTTTGCCCGATTAGGGGGTGACGAGTTTGCCCTGCTGTTTCCGGAAACCGGTCAAGAGGACGCGCGAGCAGTCATCGCTAAAATTCAACGCAGCATTCTGAGTGAAATGCGAAACAACGGTTGGCCAGTGACACTGTCCATTGGTGTATTGACGTGTATAGAGACGCCGCGTACAGCTGACGAATTGATTAAGATGGCCGATGATTTGATGTACTCCGTAAAAAATAACGGCAAGAATGCAATCAGCGAGTTAGTTTATGCGGGCTAACCCTGCGTTCAAGAGGGACGCCGCAAAAGCGCGGCGCCCCTTAACTCCACGTTAGCCACTATGAATGTGATTGAGCCAGTTGACTTTTCGCAACGACTGAAAACTTCCCTTAACGATGAGGGCCTAGTGGTTTCCTCGTTAAAAATCTCTCCTTATAGCGGCGGTGGAGTGCATGTTGAAATTGCTGGAAACGCCTGTATCACCCACATTGGAATTTGGCCCAACGGCCTGTTCGATGTCGAGTACATTAGCCTTCTTTCAGAAAAAACCACAATTCTTCATCGTGAGTTTCACTCCTCAGATGAAGCACTTGAAATATTTATTCAGGAAGTGCGCCTTGCAATTAATCGAGCAAGTCATGCAAGTAGCGGCTAACCCGTCGTTCGAGCGGGACGCCGCAAAAGCGCGGCGCCCCTCAACTTTACGTTACACAACACAAAACTACTGGAGGATACACATGGGTGCAAAAACTTGGATGTTAATTTACAGCAGCGGTAATCCGAGCGAGATATTAAAGTCCAATCCTGTGCTGGATCGTGATGCCACAGTTGCATTTGCAAAGAAACTTTTCCCGTCAGATAAACTCGAACCACTAGACGACGGAAATTTGTCTTACACATGTCCGCCAGATAACGAACTGGTTGTCGGATGTTTTTCGGGTTTGTCGATCATCGCAGCGAAAGAGTTCGGAATAGACTACCCTTCCAAATTGCCAGCTTCCTTTATTGAATCTGCGCTGGGTCATTCGGTCTATCTACACGCAATGCATAGTGCTGTTGATTGGTTTGCCTATGCAATTTGGAAGAACGGCAAACTTCAAAGGTCACTTAGTTTGTCTCCAGATAGTGGTGTGCTCGAAGACATTGGAGCTAGGCCGCCATTTGAAGAGCCATATTGGGCAGGCCAGCACCCAGCCGTCGATGCTGAAGAGGAAGCCTCTGAATATCCATTTGCTTTTCACCCACTGGATTTGGGGGAGGCTGTGCTACTCGAGTTCTTTGGCTACCAGCTTGAAGGGGTAGTGGACCCCTCACACCTGGAACCGGAGGAAGTGCAGCTAATGCGCTTCAAGCGGTCAAGATCTTGGTGGCGGCGGTGGTAGCGTATTGTCTAACCCGGCGTTCGAGCGGGACACCGCAAAAGCGCGGCGCCCCTTAACTTTACGTTGGGCCACTTTGGAGGAAATATGTCGAATAAGTTAGTCAAAATCCAGGGCTTGTTAACCCTAACGCTTACCATCGCAATCATTGTTTGTGCTGGACCTTTACGCGCAGAAACGCAAGATTTGGTCGTCGGAAAATACATCTCATCGGTTGCATTTCCGTGTAAACCCGAGCGCCAAAAGCAATTGCTCGCAAAAACCGAGACGGGGGATATCTTTCTTACGTCCCTAAAGTGCTCGCAAGGAGACAACGCTTACCTGCTAGGGGTAACGGAATACCCATCACAAATTATAAGTGCGTTGTCCGTCGAGGAAATATTGGACAGTACCCTGGATTACGCTCGGTCAAAGAATTTTATCAAGATCAAATCCAGTAAGCGTACGACACATCAGAATCTTCCGGCTATCCGCAACCATCTTTTAGATTCAAGAAAACCAGAAACCGAAACAATCAGTATGGCCGTTCTTGTCGATAGAAATATAATTCTCGTTCAGGTTACGGCGCCACCAAGTTCGGCTCAGTCCAAAGCCTCCACTGATTTTTTGAATTCACTGAAAATCGCGGCAGTAAAAAAATAGTGCGGCTAATCCAACAGCCCAACCCAACGTTTAACCGGACGCGCCAAACAGCGGCGCGCCGGTTAGCTTTGCGTTAGACCACATACCACGGGGAAGAGATGATTCGATTACGCGCTGATTTCAATGGACTGTTCGGGAGCATTCTATGTCTGTCCCACAGTGACCACTGCGAAGACGACGCTGGCAAACTCGTCGAGTTTCGCGAGGGCATGATTGTGACCGCGTTTGATGAAGACTCTGACGAAAATGGCAATCGCGACGACCTTCTTGCCACTGGCACGGTTGAGCGCTCTCCCGATTGGCTACAATGCAATGGTTCGCGTTGGGCACTCATAATCAACCATAATGGGGTAAGGCATGCTTCCGAGACCACCAATGAAGTCTAACCCTACGCTCAAGCGGGACTGCGCAAAAGCGCGCAGCCCCTTAGCTTCACGTTATGCCTTATGACTGAACACGCCGCGCCAACCGCTAAGATTTTATTCCGAGTGCCGAATGATGATGGTTCGGCTGAAGTCGAAACTCTCTGGGCAGTTGCTCTTGGAAACGATCAATATCAACTCGACAATTCGCCGTTCTATGCTTACTCAGTATCTTGGAAAGACATAGTGTACGTACCGTACAGCCCAGAAGAGCAGTTCCCAACTTTTCAGCGCATCGTAGTAAAGTCTGGCAATCGAACTGTTCGTGTCATTTGCAATCCGCCAGTGGAAAATGGAAACGAATCAGATGTGGTGTTACAAGGTCTAATTAGTCTCGGTTGCAGCTATGAGGGCGCGAACAAATCCTACATTTCCATCAACATCCCGAAAAATGTTGATCTCAAGGTGGTGCGTGATTACCTTATTGAAAACGACGCGCAATGGGAGTATGCAGATCCAAGTTATGATGAACTGTTCCCAGAAAACGCATAACCCGTCGTTCAAGCGGGACACCGCAAAAGCGCGGCGCCCCTTAACTTTACGTTATAGACCTTATGGCAACCAAAGAACAGCGCGCAAAAGAAATCATAGATGCTATCAGGGCCATTCTCGTTACCGAGTGGGACCCGATCGGTGTAATGAACGATCCAGAGTGGCCGCGTGATGAATATGACGCCTACATCGGAGAGGTATACAAATTTCTGGCTCGCGGTGAGTCCGAAGAGTTTATCGCGCGGCACCTTTGCTTCATCGAAGAAAAAATGATGGGCTTAGGCTGTCCGGCCATGCACTCACGCTTATTGGTGGCACAAAAACTAAAGACCCTAAATGTTTCTGTTCAGGTCTAACATTGCGTTCGGGAGGGACGCGCCAAAAGCGGCGCGCCCCTCAACTTTACGTTAAAGGAGCCGAAAATTATTCCATTGATATTAGAGAACCTATATCAGGGTCTACTTTCTTGTCATTCTGCCATTATTCTACTATAGTCCATCCATGGCTCGTTCCCTCCGCATAGAATACCCCGGCGCAGTATATCATGTGACCTCGCGCGGCAATGAAAAAAAGCCCGTTTTCAAAGACGATACCGACCGCGAGAACTTCCTGAACGCTCTCCAACACGTCAACCAACGATATAACTCGATGTGAAGTACGGGCTCTATCAAGTGCCGACGACTTGAGTGGGTTGGACGAAGGCCATGCCTTGCGCCGGTGAAGAACTTCGAAAGCCGTGTGCGGGGAAAACTGCTGTATGTTTTTCATTGAAACTTAGTCGATTTTAGTCAATAATGCACTTCGCGATGCAGCGTATGCACTAATGATCTACTGTTTCTGGTCTCGGGTATAAGCCAGAACGAAAAGAAGAAACCGTCCCGAGTCGTTAAGATTCACCGGAGGATACTATGGTTAAAAGTTCGCAGAGGACGTTTCTTGTTCTCTTGTCTGTTGTTCTCGTTGCCCTGTTCACCGGACTATTCCTCAGGGGGATGATCGTAAAGGATTTCCAGGACTACGTCGAAGGCGAGCGGTCAGCCCTGGTGGGCCTGCTTTCGTCGGAGCTGGAAGAATCCTATGAAAAAAACCGAAAATGGGACGGGTCGGCTGCGGCCGGGATCGCGGTCCGGGGCCTACAGCTTGGATTGCAGGTGAAGCTGGTTGATGCGCATGGCAATATTGTGATCGACACGGGAAAAGCCCTTGCGTTGCTGCCTTCCGACAGGACATCCCGGATCCGTGCGACTGCCGGGTTCAACGAGGATGACACCGTAACGGACTATCGATCTTACCCGCTCGTTATCGGAAAGGAGCGCGCAGGCCGCCTTGAGGTGAAGTTTCTGGGAAAGGGGAGGTCCGACGCATTCACCAGCCGCTCCGGTATGGTTGTTCTGATTGGTATGTTTTTGCCGGCAATGCTGACACTGGCTCTGGTGACGATCATCTCACGGAAGCAAACCAGACCGGTCAGGAATTCTGTCCCGGTAGCTACTGATGCTGCTGCCGGCCGGCATGCAGGTATGCCGGTTGCGGTTAAGGATGAGACGACAACTGTCCCTGAGCCTCAGAAGAAAAAAGTCTTCGAGGCCGATCCGGCATTGAGCATAGCTGTTGGCGCGGATGAAGAGCCGGAATCCTTGCCGGACGACCCGCTCGATGCGGATGATGAGGATATGCAGCCTCTTGCGGGCGATCCGGACAGAATATCCAGGATCGTTACAGGGTTGGATGGACTGGCGAAGGCCCAGGCGCTTCGCAGCGCGCTGCAGAAACAACTTCTTGAGCTCTCACCGTATCTTAACAGCATCGTTGAAAAGGCTCGTGGGTCTTTTCCCGGCACTGCTGTCACCTTCAGCGTGGAATGCGGAAACGAGCTCAGCATATCGGCTGATACTGAGTGTCTGATGGGGATCATGACTAATCTGCTGGATAATGCTGCAAAGGCGGTGAAGCATGACGGGACCGTGACCGTGAGCGCATCGAAGAAGGGCGACCAGATAGAGTTTGCGATCAGAGATACGGGATGCGGGATCAGGAAAAAGGCTCTTCCCCATATTTTTGAGCGGTTTTATCGAGGGTCGGGAGAAGGTATCGGCCTGGGGCTTACCATTGTAAAGGAACTGGTTGATGCCTGCGAAGGGACCATAGAGGTCCAATCGACAAGGGGCAAAGGCTCGGTTTTTACCGTTTGCATTCCTCGCTCCTGACCGGCAGGACCGCGGGACACGAAAGCTTAACAGCATAAAGAAGCCCCGCCTGAATTGCAGACGGGGCTTTCTTTTTGATGACGATTGATCAGCGATTTATTTTTTTCGATAAAACGGCAGCTCCATGGTCTTTGCCGCGAGCTCGCGGTCCTTGAGTTCGATCTCGATCTCCTGACCGGGCTGCGCGTAGCGGCTGATGACATAGCCGAGGCCGATGCCGTTCCGGAGGTGGGGCGAATGGTTGCCGCTCGTTACCATCCCTATGTCGCGGCTTTCGGAAAAGATGCTGCCCCCTTCGCGCGGGATCCCCTTGTCGAGCAGCATGAACCCGGCAAGCTTCTGCTTGCTGTCCTCAGGTTTCAGCTTGAGGAGCGCTTCTTTGCCGATGAAATCTTTTTTAAAATTTACGAAGCGGTCGAGGCCGGATTCGACCGGCGTGCGGGTCTCGTCGATTTCGTTCCCGTACTGCGCATACCCCATTTCCAGGCGAAGCATGTCCCGGCTTCCCTGGCCGCAGAGGAGCAGTCCACTCTCCTTGCCGACCTCAAGGATGGCGTCCCAGAGCAGCTCTGCGTGAGATACGGGAACGAAGAGCTCATAACCGTGCTCGCCGGTATAGCCCGTGCGGGAAACGACCGTCGTTATTCCGACGAGTTTACGTTCACGGACTCCCCGGAGCTTCATCGCTTTCACATGCGTGCCGATGAGCTTCTCGAGGACCAGGAGCGATTTTGGTCCCTGGAGCGCAATTTGTGCCAGGGAACGGGTTTGGTCAACGAGCTCCACGCCCGCGCCGACGTTTGTTGTGAGCCACGCGATGATCTTTTCCGTGTTCGCTGCGTTGGTGCAGAGCAGGAATCCGTCATTACCCGGCAGATGGAACAGCATGGCGTTGTCCAGGATGCGGCCGCTGGTATTGCAGAGAAGGCCGTAGGCGGCTGATCCTGCCGTCAGATTGTCTATATTCCGGGTAAAGACACGCTGCAGGAAAGGACCGGCATCGGCGCCTTTGATCGCAATGCGGCCGAGGAAGCTGACATCGAAGAGGCCGGCGGCTTTACGCACGGCATGGTATTCGTCAAGCACCGTGGAGTATTGAAGCGGAATCTGCCAGCCCTGAAAATCGGTCATCGTTGCATCCGACAGCAGCTGCTTCTGGTGGAGAACGGTCTGTTTCATGGTGCCTCCAAATTCATTTCGCTGGTACAGACATTCTCCCGCACGCGACTTGCGGTGCAGCTGCGCTCAGACACATTCCTATTTTATGCGGAGCTTTTCGGTATCTGCGACAGGGTTGGCCAGTTTATGAAGGTCCCGGGGAAGGAAAACGCCTTTTTCAGTAATAATGGCGGTGATGTAGCGCGCAGGAGTCACGTCAAAGGCGGGATTGGCAACTTTGACGCCATCCGGTGCGATCTGTATCTTACCGAACACGTGGGTCACCTCGCGGGGATCGCGCTCCTCGATCGGGATGTCAGCGCCTGAAGCAGTATTGAAGTCGATCGTCGTGAACGGCGCTGCCACGTAGAAGGGGATGCCATGCTCCTTGCAGAGCACGGCCAGGCCATACGTTCCGATCTTGTTCGCCACATCTCCGTTTTTTGCAATGCGGTCTGCGCCGACAATGGCAAGATCGACCATATCGCGGTACATGAAATAGCCTGCCATGTTGTCGGTAATAAGCGTGCAGGGGATCTTTTCTTCCATGAGTTCCCAGGCAGTGAGGCGCGCGCCCTGCAGGACCGGGCGGGTCTCATCCACGTAGACATGGATCTTTTTCCCCGCTTCCACGGCGGCGCGCATGACGCCTTCGGCAGTTCCGTAGCCGGCGGTCGCGATCGATCCGGCATTGCAGTGCGTGATGATATTGTCGCCGTCAGCGACCAAGGCAGCGCCGAAGGCGCCCATTTTTTTGTTCGTTGCGATGTCTTCGTCATGCATGCGCTGCGACTCAACAACGAGCATATCACGGAGCGCGTCAAGGGCCTGGTCCCTGTTCTGCTGCACGAACCGCTTGATGCTATCGATGGCCCAGAACAGGTTGACCGCCGTAGGCCTGGTAGCCGCCATATGCGAACAGATCTCCTCGAATTGGGGCCAGAAGGCATCAAAGCTGTCCGCCTTGATCTGGCGCGCTCCGAGCGCAAGTCCCATAGCCGCTGAAACTCCGATGGCCGGCGCTCCGCGGACCCACAGCTCTCTGATGCCGCGCGCGACGGTCTGATAGTCCTTACATTCGTTATACACGATCTCGATCGGCAGCTTTGTCTGGTCGAGCATTCGGACGATGCCGTCTTTCCATTCGACGGTAGGGATCATGGGGAAAATTCTCCTTTAGTAACTATGAGGGGCCACCCATTGAGGTTGCCCGGGTACTTTTACTGATCACTTCCCCAGCACCTGTCCGACCTTCAATTCAGGCTCTTCGGTCGAAGCATCATCGTCACCGGTTTCTTCATATTCCATGTTGATCAGTTCGAGGCTGTCCTTGCCGGTTGCCACGAGCAGCGGGTCCAGTGACAGCACCTCTCCCGGGGTCCCCTTGGAGGGGCCTGCTGGTTTGGCCCACCAGATAAGCATCTTTTTGCCGTTCACTTCGGTGAATGCGCCGGGGTAGGGCTGGGTGATTGCGCGGACCAGATTGTATATGCTGTCGGCGCTTGCTGTCCAGTCGATGCGTCCGTCCTCGGGTTTCAGTCCGCCGAAGCGCGTTGCTTGCGCTTCGTCCTGTGCGCGCCGCGGCGCAGTTCCCGCGGTCAAAGCGTCGAGCTGGCGTTCGAGTACAAGGCGTGCGGCCTTGACCGCTTTGCCGAAGACATCCTGCGCCGTGTCCTCTTTGCCGATGGGCACCGCTTCCTGGTCCACGATATCGCCTGCATTGGCCTGCTTTACCATGTGGTGCAGGGTCATGCCGGTTTGCTGCTCGCTGTTCAGTATGGCCCAGTTGATGGGGGCGGGGCCGCGGTATTTCGGGAGGAGCGAGCCGTGCATGTTGAACGCGCCAAGACGGGGCACGGTGAGGATCTCTTCAGCAATCATGTTCCGGTAGGAGAAGGAAAGGATGAGGTCGGGAGCCCAGGAGCGGATCTTGGCGATCCAGTCGGGCGAGTTGACCGACTCCGGTGTTTGGACCGGGATGTCATATTTGGCCGCCAGTTTCGCCACCGACTTGAACCATATCTCTTCGTTGGGATCGTCCTTGTGGGTAATGACGGCAAGGATGTACTCATCGTTCTGGATCAGGGCCTGCAGGCATTCATAGCCCACATCGTGGTAGGCGAAAACAAGTATTGCGGGTTTAGTCATGGGTCCCTTCTTTCTGTGTGTCGATCTTTTCGTAGACCGTTCGAATGACGAACCGGGGACGGCGCCGGATCTCGGTTTCCGAGCCTGATACCATAGAGCAGGCCGATGGTAAGGATGATGAGGTCTCGGACCTCGAAGCGACCTGTCTCGTTG
>JANPMZ010000025.1:0-3852 GCA_031427195.1 Nitrospirota bacterium | reverse complement strand
ATGTTTGACAAGTTTCATGAAGAATGCGGAGTTTTTGGGATATTCGGTCATCCTGATGCGGCCAATCTGACCTATCTGGGGCTCTATTCCCTCCAGCACCGGGGCCAGGAGTCGGCGGGCATCGTTTCATCGGACGGCAAGCAGCTCTATGGAGAAAAGTCCATGGGGCTCGTTGCCGACATATTCGATGAAGAGCGGATCAAAAAACTTCCGGGGCACATGGCCATCGGTCACAACCGGTACTCGACCACGGGCGACAGCGTTGCCATCAATATTCAGCCGATCCTCGTGAACTTCGCACTGGGAGGCCTGGCGATAGCGCACAACGGCAACCTGGTGAACGCCGGCATTCTGAAGGACGAGCTCGAGGCCTACGGTTCCATTTTCCAGTCCACCATGGACAGCGAGGTGATCATCCATCTGATCGCCCAGTCCCGCATGGCCACGCTGCACGAACGGATCGTTGATGCCTTGAGCCATGTGCAGGGATCGTACAGCCTGCTTCTCATAACGGAACATGAGCTCATCGCGGTCCGCGACCCTCACGGGTTCCGGCCTTTCTCGCTCGCCGAGCTTGACGGCGCCTATGTAGTCGCGTCCGAGACCTGCGCTTTCGACCTGATCGAGGCCACCTATATCCGCGATATCGCCCCGGGAGAGATGGTCGTCATCAATAGCAGCGGCATCAAATCGTCCTTCCCGTTCAAGCCGGCGGAGCCGTCCCATTGCATCTTCGAGTTCATTTATTTTGCGCGGCCCGACAGCATGGTCTTCGGCCAGAATGTGTACACTATCAGGAAGGCCTTTGGCAAGCAGCTGGCTCGCGAGACCGGGATCGAGGCCGACGTGGTGATCGCGGTTCCGGACTCCGGCGTACCTGCCGCCCTGGGCTATGCCGAGGAGGCCGGGATTCCCTTTGACTTCGGTTTGATACGGAATCATTACGTGGGCAGGACCTTCATCGAACCGCGCCAGACCATCAGGCACTTCGGCGTCAAGATCAAGCTGAATCCGGTCAAGGATGCGCTCAAGGGCAAGCGGGTCGTGGTGGTCGATGATTCCATCGTGCGCGGCACCACCAGCAAGAAGATCATCAAGATGATCAGGAACGCCGGCGCTGCCGAAGTGCATATGCGCATCAGCTCCCCGCCGACCTCCTATCCCTGTTTTTACGGCATCGACACGCCCACGAGGCAGGAGCTCATCGCCTCGACCCACAGCATCGAAGAGATCAGGAAGTATATCACCGCGGATACGCTCGGCTATATCAGCATGGACGGCATCCAGAAGGTCGTGCAGCAGCCCATGAACTATTGCGCAGCCTGTTTTAACGGCACCTATCCGGTCCCCTTTCCCGGGGAGAAGATGACCCAGCTGGGATTGTTCGACAAGGAATAGCTGACGAGTGCAGCGTTCTCCTGCAGCAACCGAAAGGTCCGCGTCGAGCGGGCCTTTTTTATTTCCGCACAAGCCCAAGCCGGTACGCCTGGTGATCAAAAGAAAAGCGGCATCAGGAATGAGCACGGAATCAGTCGTACAGCTGAGTTGCTACGAAGGCTGTTGAGTCAGAGAACGAGAATGGAGAGTAAGGTGAAATGGTGCCGAGGCGCAGAATTGAACTGCGGACACGAGGCTTTTCAGGCCTCTGCTCTACCAACTGAGCTACCTCGGCATTTTGAACGGTGACTGAGCAGGAGGCTAAAATAACAGAAGGGGGGGTTGATTGTCAAGCGATTTTTGTTTGACCGAATCCGCAACCTTTGAATGTTTGATGCCAGTTCCGCAGCTTTCTCGTCACAGGTCAGAATCGATCGTCAGCGCTTTAAAAACAAAAAAACCTTGATGATGAAAGATAAAATGTCCTCGCACCATACTGCTAAGGAGCTCTCTCCCTGAACGGCTAAACGCAGCCCTCTCCGCTTCCAGGTTCCTTTCTTCTTCCTTAAAAGCACGGCTATTTTAATCTGAAATATAAAATCGGTGGGCTATTTTATTCTGAATTAGACAGGGAAACTGAGGCTTGTATAATGTGAGGGGCAACAGCGGGAGCGGACATCACGGATCGGCCATCTCAATCCTTGGCGGCAAACCCGCTGCGCACCCGTTCCTGCCAAGCCTCCATCCAGCCGGGCAAATCGGCGGCCGGCATGGGCCGGGCGATGAAATAACCCTGGGCGAGATCACATCCCGTGCGGCGCAGGAGGTCCCAGTCGTTCCGGTCTTCGACCCCTTCGGCCACGACTTCCATGCCCAATTGTCTTGCCAGGCCCAGGCTGGCGTCGTACATCGCCCGCAACGTCTCATCGGTCCAGGCGCGGTGTACGAAGCTCTGGTCGATCTTGAGTTCGTCGAAGGGAATGTCGCGCAACTGGGCCAGGGAAGAATTCCCGGTGCCGAAATCGTCGATCGAGAGCCGGAAGCGCTTCAGGCGCAGCCGGGTCAGGATTTCAAGTGGCGCGCGCAGGTCCTGCATCAGCCGGCTTTCCGTTACTTCCAGCACCACCTCCTGCGGCGGCACGCCTGCCTTGGCCGCGAGTCCGGCAACAAAATCCGGAAAATCCAGAGACGCCAGGTTGTCCATCGACACGTTGACGGCCACCCGCAACGCCAATCCTGCGTCCTGCCAGACCTTGGCCTGGGCCAGCGCGCCGGTCAGCACCACCCGGGTCAGGTCGTCAATCAGGCCGTGCGCTTCCGCCACACCGATAAACTGATCAGGAAACACCATTCCGTCCTGGGGATGACGCCAGCGCACCAGGGTCTCCACACCCACTACCTCACCCGTGGCGACCATCACCTTGGGCTGGTAGTAATTGACCAGCTCGCCGTTGTCGATGGCGGCACGTACCTCGTCCGCGCCGTAAACTTTCTTCGCCGCCCGAGGGCTGCCCAGTGATGGAGGTGCCCACTTTTCCAGCAGCGCGGACAGCGTCTCCGGTTTGACAGGCTTGCGCAGATGCCCGAGCACCGAAATTTTATGCGCCTGCACCAGCTTTACGGCGGCCTGCAACATACGCTCATCCTCACCGCTGACCAGGATGAGACTGCCGGTATAGAGCCGTTCGACCAGGTGGCGCACGAATTCGACCCCGTCCATTTCCGGCATGTTGAGATCCAGCAGGATCAAGTCCGGCGGGTTGTTCGGACTATCGAACGACTCCAGCGCAACGCGCCCGCTGTCGCAGCTTGTCACCTGGGTGAACCCCAGATTGGCCAGCAAGCGGCCCATCAGCTTGAGCATGAAGGACTCGTCGTCGAGCATCAGAATCCTGACTGTAGATTTTTCGACCATGGTTTTTCTTCCTTTATTATGCTGGCGCGCTTCTACAACGAACCCAGATATTCATCCACGGCGGTCATTTCCGCCTCGAAGCTGGGCAGCAGCGCGGTCAATGCTTCGACCTGTCCGGCCTTGCCGGCCTGTTCCATTCCGTCGCACAACTCGCCCAGCGCCAGCGCGCCAACCGAGCGGGCCGGTGACTTGAGCTTGTGCGCCAGCGCGCCCGCCTGTGCCGCTTGCCCGTTCTCACAGGTGGCCTTCAATTCCGCCGCCGTCTTCGCCGCGCTGACGCGGAAGTCGTGCAGGAGTTCCCGAATCACCGCCGGATCATCGCCCACCAGAGCCTTGAGCACACTCACGTCCACCGGCCCCGCCGCCGTGACATGCGGGGCCGGCGTAGCGGGCAAATCGGGTGAATCCGGGCTGGGTTCGGCAGCGATCGGCAGCCATTTTTCCAGCATGGCTTTCAGATCCGCGAGCCGCGCCGGCTTGCTCAGGTAGTCGTCCATGCCGGCGGCGCGGCAATGCTCGGCCTCGCCCTTGAGGGCGTTGGCGCTCAGGGCGATGATGGG
>JANPMZ010000024.1:0-9505 GCA_031427195.1 Nitrospirota bacterium | reverse complement strand
GCGGATATGGAACAGGTTTTCCTTCAGCACCGCTTCCCGCGCCCTGATAATGGACTGCTTGAAGCTCGGCTGGGCAATGGTGAGAAGTATCCCCATGATCGACAACACGATCATGAGCTCGATCAGCGTGAACCCGGCCTGTTTGAGGAGCTGCTTTTTATTGTTCATAGTATCCATCTGCCGTAAGTACCTAACCGGAACAAACCGGATTAAAATCATCGACAGGATTGCAGGATAAAATCCGATAAAAAATCCTCCATCCCAAAATCCTGTCAATCCTGTTATCCTGTTAAAAAGGTTTTCCGTCCCGCCTTCACCACGTATTGTACTTGGTCCCGTCCAAAGCGGTCGCCTCGCTCCGGGAATAGATATCGAACACATTGTCGCCGCCCCACTGGGTTGAGTCGGGCTCATCGCCGTAGGCACGGAGCCCCCAGTTGTGCGCGTTGCTGTCCGACTCAGGCTGCATCATGGGGTCACGCGGTATCCTGCGCAGATATTTCTTCGTTTTGTCCACGGCGCCTGCCAGTTTCACCGGCTCGATCAGCAGTTCCAGCGACTCGGGATAGTTGTCCCGCTCAGTCTTGCAATAATCAGAACCGATCTTCTTTTCCATGCAGTCCTTCTTGAAAGCATCGATGGCAGTGCGCAGGATCCTGAGGTCGCTCCGCAGTTCCATTTCCCGGACCCGCTTCACCGTCATGCGCGAAAGGGGCATTGCCGCAGCCGTGAGGATCCCGAGGATCGCGATCACGACCATCAACTCTATGAGGGTAAGGCCTTTTTGCATGATTGGATACACCCGCTATTTGACGGTGATCTTCGCTCCCTTGAGCTCGGCCTTGATCGGCTCCCGGTTGAAATTCGTCAGCTTGACGCTCCGAAGGCTTATTTCACCGGAACCGCCGGCCTTGCTCTGGAATACGAGCGTGCCCAGGCTTCCGGCGCCGCTCACCCCGCCCACATCGCCGATCCGCGTCAGGTAAATGTCCACCGTCCCCGCCCTGACGTTGTTCGAGAACAGGAAGGAGGTCTGCTGACCGTCCTTTTTGAGCAAGACCCCTTCGCTGGCAATCTTGAATTCCGTGATTTTTGGATCATAGCCGAGCGTGATAATGGCGCCGTAGAGCTCACGCACGTTATCCATCGAAAGCTCAAATCTCATGTCCTGCCCTACGGCTACGCTCACGTCGGCCGGCTTCATTTCCAGTATTGATCCGCCCGTCAGCAAAGCCACGGCAGGGGCCGTCTTTTGCGCCGTGGGCAATTCAACCGGGGCGGTCTTATCCGTAATCGGCGCTTCGGCTGCACCGGCAGGCTCCCGTTTTGACAGGGCGTCGAGGACCACCGTCTTATCAACGGTCTTTTCAAGGGCGCGCGTGCTCTTGTTTGCCGTGGTCACGAAGAGCGGCTTGGTATCGAAGGCCTCCTCGGTGCCGGACCAGAAATTCTGCATTTCCTTGTCCGGGATCTCCATACTCCGCACGATGTTGGGGGTAATGGACATAAGGATATCGGTCTTGATCGTGCCGTCATCGGACGATGAGAAGAGTTTGCCCAGGATCGGGATATCGCCGAGGAGCGGGATCTTGATGCTGCCCCTGCGTTCCTCGTCCTTGATCAGCCCGCCGATGATCACCGTTTCGCCGTCCCGAAGATTGATAATCGTCTCCGTGTTGCGCGTGCCGAATTTGTACTGCTTCTGGCCGTTGCCGAAGTCGAGGGCATCGCCGAGCGTGCTGATCTCCAGGCCCAGCTTGAGCGTCACCGTGTTATTAAGATGGATCGTCGGCTCGATGTTCAGCTTGATGCCCACGTCCTTGTACTCGAAGTTCGACGTCGTCTGGCCGGCCACCGCGGCCAGCACCACCGACGTTTGTATCGGTATCTTGTCGCCGATGTGGAACTTGGCCGGCTTGTTGTTCAGCACCCGCACGCGGGGATTGGCCAGGACCTGTGCATCAGAGTCCTGTTTGATCAGGTTCACCACCACGCCCGGCAGGTTCAGGAAGATATTGTCCTTCGAAAAGTTCCGCAGGTCAGACAGGGAGATTCCCGTTCCGCTCGTGGCAGTTGTTCCGGCCGCAGTCTTGTTCTGGACCGTTCCTGAGGCAGTAAGCCCGGGAGTGAAATTCCAGCCGTACTTCAGGGTATTGCTCCTCGAGATTTCGAGGATCTCGACATCGAGTATGACCTCGCCTTCCTTCAGATCGTTGGCAGCGATCATTTTCTCGACCAGTTTGATCTTCTCGGGCGTATCGCGGATGGTGATGGAATTCAGGATCTCGTTAACGTACACCTTCTTGACATCGAGCATGGACCGCAGCAGGTTCACGATCTCCTTGGACTTCGCGTAGTTGATGTAATAGGTCTTCACCATCAGGTCCTGATACTGGTCGGACTTGGCCTTGTTCTTGGGGATAATGATGATCGTGTCGGCGCTGATTTTCTTCATGAACAGCTTATTCGTCGAGAGCAGGAGATTCAAGGCATACTGGAACGAAACATCCTTGACAAAGACGGTGATGGGCTGGGCCTTGACCTCTTCGTCGAACATGATATTAATCCCGGAGAGCTTCGCCAGCAGCTCGAAGACCTCCTTGATGTTCGTATTCTTGAAATTCAGCGTAATGGGTTTGTCCGAGGCCAGGGTCAGGGCGTCGTCGGGCTCGGTCTCGGTCTTCTTCTTCTGCAGTTTGTCCAGGGCGTCATGGTATTTGGCGTTCTCCGGATCAAGGCTGACGGCCTGGTTCAGTTCCGAGATGGCGTCGTTCAGCCTCGACAACTCCATGAACGTAAGCGCCGCCCGGTAGTGCTCCTCGGCCTGCTTGATATCGAGCACCGATTTGAGCGCGCTCTGGATAGCTGCGTTCGACGGGTTCAGGTACAACGCCTGCTGCAGTTCCACGATGGCCTGGTCCAGTTTGCGTTCCTTGACAAAGGAGCGGGCCTTCTGATAATGCTGGTTGGCGGCCGTCTCCTCCGCGCGCATCAGCGATGAGCGGTACTCAATGTCCTGGGGCGCCTGTTTGTTGGCCTCGCGGTACTCCTTCACCGCCAGATCCCATTCTCCGCGGTGGGAATAGGTCTCGCCCCGCTGATAGGCCCGGGAACCGGCGCATCCGGCGATGAGCGCCGGCAGAACGCCGGCCATGAGCAACAGCACGATCTTTTTCATCATCCATCTCCTCATCTGAATCTCTGCGGCTGCGGATAGGGCGGCGCGGCCGGTTCAGGTCCGCTTCCCGAGAGTTCGATACGCACCTCGACATGCGTGACCGTATCCTGCAGGATCACGTAATCTTTGCCTGCATCCTTGATCTTGTAGTTTTTGAGCACCCGGTCGCCGCTTTTTACGATGAACGTTTCCCCGTCCTTGGACAGGAACAGCGACCGGTCGCCGTCGGTCAGGTATCCCAGAAACCGGAACTTCGAAAGATCCGCCTTTGCAAACTCTGCAGCGATCTCTTCAGGCGTCTTATCCGGCACGGTTGGCGGGGCCGGGACGACCGGTGCGACCGGCGCCGGCTTCCGTTTGGGCGCGGGATTTTCCATCCTGAACAGATCGCGATCGACACCGGGAAACGGTTCGTGCCGACGGGCAAAAAAAACGGTGAGCGGATCCGCAGACACAGCAGAAGACGGGACCACCCTCCGGACCGGAGCGACAGCGATCGCCCCGCGCGGGTAGGCAAGCGGTGCGGTCTTCGGCTTTTCGTCAGTGACGAAGCGGTAGATGATCGCGAGGAACAGCACCGCGACCAGCACGCTCAATATGTTTTTTTTCTGTTGATTGCTGAACGCCATCAGGGTTGCGCCTCTTCTTCGCTGCTTTTGATGTAGGTCACGAGCTTCACGTGCAGCCTGACCCAGCCTTTTTCCGCGTCCAGCTGCACACCTTGAATGCCCAACAGCCGGGGCGAGGTCTCGGTCTCGTAAATGAACCGTTTGATATCGGGATACCTGCCCTCGGCTGGAAAGGCAAAGGTGAGCATGGCAAGCCCCCCGCTGCCGGATTTGGGAATATCGTAGTTGATCGGCCCGACCCTGAGGTCCAGCCGGCGCGCCGTCTGCACCAGGTCCTTGACGAAGAGCGGCATGTCCTTCTGCGTCTGGATCCCGGTCTTGATGCCGGCAAATTCCCGTTTCTGCTTCTGGAACTGCATTGCTTCGGCATTCCGCTGCCGGAGCTCGGCAGAGCGGGACCCCAGCTCCCTGAGCCCCGCTGCTGACGGCGAGGCCACGAACAGGAAGAACAGCACGTTCGCGCTGATAAGAGCGACGCAAATCAGGGCGAGCGTTCTGAGCTTGCGGTCCTCAGCGAGCCCGAAGGGCAATGGTATTGTCGGTATAGAAAGAAGCGACATTGAACGAAATGGTCCCCTTGTCTATGGATTGATGCTTCAGCAGCGGGTCCTTGAAATATGCCGATTTTTCAAGGCCGATCATCAGATTGCGGAGCGCCTCCGGGGACTGTGCAACGCCGTCGATCACCAGTGCCCGCTCTTTAGGATTGAATTCCAGTTTGGTCAGGGCAACGCCGGTGGGAAAGGCCGTTTCCAGATTGGTCAGGAGCCGGGTCCAGGAGAAACGCCGCGCCTCCATCAGGCCGGCCATGGCCGTCAGGTCGCTCACGATCTGCGCACGTTCCTGGAGGACCGGCCGAAGCTGCTCCTCCCGGTCAGACTGCTGTTTCAGCTTCTGCTCCAGGGCAACACGGTCGGTTCGCGATTCCGAGAAATCCCATGCCTGGACCGCCAGGAGGGCCGCGAGCAGAATGGTCACGGCAGCAAGCCCGGCAGACAGGCGCGCCGCGAACTGATAATTTCGGCTGGCAAAGTTGATCGTGATCACAGGGAACCTCCGGCTCCGAGCGCTGCGGCAAGGTCCGGATCCGCCTGCCCCCGGGACAGGACGACTGCCGGGGTCAGCAGTTCGACCGTGACCGCCATCCTGTCGCGCAGCCCCTCGGCAAGCCCGTCGCTCGCGGCTGCATCGCCGGCGAGAAAGAGATGCCCGAGCTCCGCGGACTGGGTGCGGTCCATATGCGTATAAAAATGCATGGAATCCTCGAGCTCCCGGATGATCCGGGCACGGATCTCTTCAGCGCCCCCCCGTTTGATCTCCTTGTAGCGGTAGAAGCGGACCCCGCCGTTCTCCATAATAACCGTGGCGAAGGCATCATCGGTGATATGCGCCAGCACGGCGACCGGAGACTGTTTCGTCAGGTAATTCGCGTAAAAGTTCAAGGTAGAAAAGGATGAAAGGCCTATGGACCAGGGTTCGAGGCCGAGCATGGTGAGCACCGCCTCATACTGGGACAGCACGCTTTGTTTGGCAACGCAGGCCAGCACCGTAAGGCCGCGGTCCTGTCCCCGGAGGATCTCGTATCGAAGCGCCGTGTCCGCGACATCAAACGCTGCGCTCTTTTCAAGGCGCCAGCGGATCAGCCGTTCCCGGTCCACGGCCTTTCCCGGAAGCGTATCGAAATCGAGCGTCTGCACACGGAACACACTGTCAGGCAGACTGAGGGCCACGCGGCGGATATCGGGCCGTCCCAGGCTGGCAAGGCAGTCACGCAACAGGCGGGTAAGATCGTGGGGACCGTCTAGGTTGGGGGCGCCATAGCTTTCGTTCACCATGCCGGGAGGAACAACCGCCTGCGCCGTCCTGATCACCGAGGCCTTCGCCCCTTTCCCGGATACCGCTGCAAGCCGTAGTGCTGTTGAGGTAATTTCAAGCCCGAGGGCAGGTTTTTTCGCAAGAAACCGTAACATTGCCGGTATAGTAGCAAGGTGCAGGCGGGAAGTCAATCAAAACAGTATTCCATAACCGGAAAGCACTGCCGGGGGATAGGAACAGAAGACCACCCTCTCCGAAAAAAATGCGCATTGCGACAGGTTGATCCACAGGAAACGGCCTGGACCAATGCCCGGTCGTCCTCTGCTTTATTGAACAACCTCGATCACGCCGTCCATGCCGCGGTCCTTGTGGCTTTTTACAAAAGGAAGCTTTTTGCTGCAGTACATCTCATATTTCCCGATTGTCTTTGGCGTGAATTTAATGATCTTGGGGTCCTTGCCCATTGATTCCGCAAAATCGATGCCTGCCTCCGGCGCTTTCACCACGATATCATGAGGCACATATCCGGCTTCCTTCCTGACCTTCAGTTCCACCGGCACGTTCACTTTCACGACGATGTAGTTGGGGTCGAAGTAATAGCCCCCACCCACGACCTCAACACGCTGCACACCATCAGCGTCCACAACAGCCACGACGCGTTTCTCTTTGATCGCCTCGTGGGAGTGACCTTCCGTTGCTGCCGCCGGAGCGGCTTCCTTTGCCGGCTGTTTTTGTTCCTCACCATACGCAACAGGACCGAACGGCAGCACAAGCACCAAAACCAGGACCATTAGACTCGTGTATTTCATGGCATCCTCCTTTGAAAGTTCTATTCCGTTTAAAGTATACCAGATAAACCCGGCGGCTGTGCGTCCGTTCACAACGCTACAATTCCGATGCGGCTGTTCATTCCACCCTCATCTCTACCGAGTCGCCGATGTTCGACGGCGTCACCGCGGTGATGCGGAATCTCCCCTCCTCCAGCGGCCAATAAACCTGGTACGGGGGGCCGGTACGCTTAAACAGTTTTTCGTTTACGAACCAGTCAACGTACGAAACCGGGTGGGCCACAACTGCCTGGAACTTTATCTGCTGGTTCTTTTCATGACCGTTCAAAACGAACCGGTCGCGGTCCAAGGGATAAACGATTTTTATCACTGCGTCACCACGAGCGGCAATGCTCTCTGCCTGAGCAGGCGCGGCACTGCCGATAGAATAGTGACGGCTACCGTGCTGCGGCCCAATCGGCGCCGAAGCGGTATAAACGGATTTCGCTATTTTGATATTTCGCGCTTGTATGCCCGGCTCATGCTGATTGCTCATTCCTTCCAAGGGGTCCTGAAAAACGGTGTTCAAATCATCGCTGAAACCCGCGAGTCTGAACCGGCCTGCCGAACCGGTCTTGTTCTTGTCATAGAGCCAGCCGGCGTAAGGCGCAGAAAGCTCATGGCGCTTCGCGGTCTCCGTATGAAAGGTACAGGTCACGCGCGGCTCGGTTCCGGTAATGAACAATTCTCCGAGAGTATGGGTGCAATGAGGCGAGGGCTTCATGCCTGAGTACCCGCATACCTTCACGCGCGTGATCCCCTTTGGCTGTTTGAACCACGTCGGCTCGGACTGCGGGTAGAGCCAGGTCATGATGTCCGCGAAGATCGGGACCGCCGCGGAGGAGCCGCTCAAGTTCTTTGTCGCTGATCCGTCGAAATTTCCGACCCAGACGGCAACGGTATAATCGGGAGTATAGCCCACGGCCCAGAGGTCTCGAAAGAAGGTGCTTGTCCCGGTCTTGATTGCCACGCGAAAGGGAGAGTCCATCATGTGCCTGCTGCGATTGAAGGTGAGCGCTCGTGCCGTGGGATCGGAGAGAATGTCGGAGATGATGTATGCGGTCTGGGGGAGGAGAAGGTATCTTTTCTCGTGAGACGTGAGAAGTGAGACGTGAGAAGTTACCCCCTTACCCCCTGACTCCTGACTTCTGACTCCTGACTTTTGTTCCCTGCCCCCTATCCCTGCACCCTGAACCCCGGCCCCTGAACCCTGACTTCCCAGGACATACTTCACCGGCCTGTAAATTCCGCCATTCGCAAGCATGGCAAAGGCCGTTGCCAATTGTTGCGGGCTTACCTCGGGATTGCCGATGGCCATGCCCAGTCCGTAATGCTCGGATCCCAATTCAGGCCGGTTAATGAGATCCAGGCGCGTCAGCATCTCGTAAAACCGGTCTTCTCCCATGCGCTGGAGCATCTTGACCGCTGAAAGGTTCAACGAATTGCCGAGGGCCACGCGCATGGTCACCGGGCCGTACTCTTTCCGGTCGAAGTTCAAAGGCGAGTACTGTCCCTCGCGGGACCGGTACTTTTTTTCGGTGTCCTGTAAAAGCGTTGCGACCGTCTCCCCTGATTCGATTGCCAGGGCGTAGAGAAATGGCTTCAGGGCGGAACCTGCCGAACGGAACGCCCTGACTCCATTATTGAAGCCGTCGTTCTTTTCGCTGTATTCGAGGGAACCGACCGACGCGAGCACTTCCATCGTGGGATTGTGGATCACGATGGCCGCGGCCTGGCTTGCTCCGCTGTACTTCAGCCGTTCGGCATGAGAAGCGAGTATCTCCTGCACGCGGGTCTGAATGCCGAGGTCGATGGTCGTCCTGACCCTGCTGCCGGCAACACCTTGCTGCAGGAGCATGTCCACGACATGGGGAGCTCCCGAAGCAAATAACAATTTTTTGAGATGCGGTTTCCCACCCTTTGCAAGGAGATACTGCTCGTGCGAGAGAAAACCCAAAGTGTTCATTCTGCCGAGCACCCAATTGCGCCGCTCGATGAGCCTTGCGAAACCCTCTCCATAGGGATTCAGCATACCCGGCGCTTTGGGAAGAGACGCAAGAAGCGCAGCTTCGGACGGGGAAAGGTTTTTTACCGACGTCCCGAAATACGCCAGTGACGCCGTTTCAACACCCACAAGGTTGTTCCCCATGGGCACCCGGTTCAGATACTGTTCAAGTATGGCGTCCTTCGAGAACATTCGCTCCATCTTGATACTTCGTACGATTTCGATGAGCTTGTCGCGATAGGTTCTTTTCTTTTTAGACGTTTCGTTTTTCAATCCGCAATCGTAGTACGCCAGCCGCACGACCTGCTGCGATATGGTCGACGCGCCTGAAACGACTTTTCGCTTCGTAATGTTGCTCCATGCAGCGCGGACGATCGCCGCGGCATCGAACCCGTGATGGCGATAAAACCGTTCATCCTCGGCTGCGATAAAAGCATTTCGCACGGTGACGGGGATTTCAGAGAGAGGGACCCTTCGCGCCCGTTCGCCTTTAACATCAGGTAAAAAACGAAGTTCACGGTCGTAGCGGTCCACAAACACCGTGCCGCGACCGGTTGATGCATATCTAGACAGCATTGCGGCATCGAAGCTCACCGTGCTGAAGAAATATGCGGCGGAGATCGAAACAACCATCGCAGCAGCTGATAGAATGACCATCAATCCTAGTATCGTTTTTCGAATCATCCAAAACCTTTTTACGCCACAGAAGTCACCGAGACCAAGGTTCTCAAATCATTTTTTTCCTCTGTCCCGTGCTCTGAGGCATAGGAAAACAAATCTACTGCGCCTTGTTCTCACTCTCCTGGATGATCCGAAGATTTCCCTTGTCCACGTCGCTGAGCAGGCTGTCGGAGTAGCTCGGGTTCTGGCTGTACCAGGGTTTCAACGTAAAATAATCGTGCAGATCAGGTGACTGGAAGACCCTGCCATGACGGGCATAGACCTCGTTCCGCATCACGCGAAGTTCGGCCTTGCTCCGCCCCTGGAGCTCGGCCTCGGTAACGATCCGGTCCACGGGCGTAAGATAGCTCTCAACGGATTTAAAGTGCTC
>JANPMZ010000023.1:0-5329 GCA_031427195.1 Nitrospirota bacterium | reverse complement strand
CGGCGGTCGGTGAACAGCCTGCGCCGGTAAAAGTAGTCCAGCAGATTGGCGGCATTGGCATTGCCGCTAAGCTGCGCAGCCATATCCGCGGTCATGCGTTGCAGCAAGGCGGTGCGCATCAAGAATTCGCGCACCTCAGGTACGGCAGTGTTGAATATCTGCCCGGCAAAGTAGTTGAACACCGACTCCAGCGCTTCACCTTGAATCTGGCGCAGTTCGCCGCCCGAGCGTTTCATGCGCTCCAGCGCGAGCGTGAGCCCCGCCGCCCAGCCCTTGGATATCTCGTACAGCGATCGCAGCGTGGGCGCGTCGAGTTGGAAGCGCAACGCGGCGATGGCAGCGGCCTCTTCCAAAGTAAGTTTGAGATCGTTCCACTCGATACGCGCCAGGCGATCCAGCGCGTCGATGCGCGCAAACTCCGCGGGCGGATCTTCCCGGCTGATGACGATGAGCGATGCGCCGTCCGGCAATTCCTGTGCCGCTTGCTCCAGCGCCGCGTGTAGGGCCGAATCGCGGGAAATTTCGTGATAGTTGTCGAACACCAGCACGGCGGGCAATCGTAGCCGGTTGAAGAACTCGCGGAAATAATATCTCGTGAAGGCGGGAATGTCGCCCAAATAATCGGCTGTGAGTACCGGTAACGGAAACTGGCCTTTGGCCACTTCAATTGTCTGCGACAAGTAATGGAAAAACGTCGCGAGATCGTGATCGCCGGCATCAAGCTGATACCAAACCCCCTTAGTGTTCTTAGTCTCCAGATAACTGGCAACCAGCGCCGTCTTACCTGCACCGGTTGATAATCTCTTAATAAGTCGATTGCCGTTATTTAGTCACAATAAATCGCATGAAACATCATAATTCCATTGCAGCACAAGGGGTTTTGTGATATACAATAGCATCACAATTCGCAATCAAGGAGCCCAAATGATCCACATCAAGGACCACAAAACCCCCGACATGTTCGAGCCGTTTCCCTTCCTGGGACCCAAACGCAAACAGCGCATTGAGGGGTCTTGGGCAAAGGTATTTCGGGAGCACATTCTTACCACGTTGCCGGTCGAGAATATCTTTTCCAAATACAATCCGGTTTTCGGAGCGCCGACCAAGGAACTCTATTCCATGATCGGTCTTATGGTCATCCAGCAGATGAACGATCTGACCGACCAGGAAGCCGTAGACCAGTTTGCTTATAATCTTCAGTGGCAATACGCATTGAACATCACCAGCACGGACGACGCCGACGCTTATGTCAGCCCCAAGACCCTTTGGAATATGCGCGATATCCTGATCGAACTGAACCTCTACCAGGTTATCTTTGAAGAAGTCGTGACAAAGCTTGCCGATGTGTTCAAAGTCGATGTTGCCAAGCAGCGCTTCGACTCGGTCCACATCTACTCCAATATGCGCCACCTGGGCCGACTCGGCCTGTTCGTAAAGACCATTAAAAAGTTTTTGGTGAACCTCAAACGTCAACACAATGAGCTTTACGTCTCATTAGAGACGGCTATCACCGACCGGTACATGACCAAACAGGGGGATGCCGTCTTCTCGATGGTCAAGCCCTCGGAATCGATAAACACGCTTGCGACGCTGGCCAATGACGTATTCAGCCTGGTGGAGCGATTCACGGGAAACGAACCGGTTGTCGCCATGAGCACCTATCAACTCCTTGCCCGGCTGCTTAAAGAACAATGCATCGTGGCGCGCGTTGATACGCATACAACCCAGGTCTCGGTCAAAGCCAACAAGGACGTTTCTTCCGATTCCCTGCAAAACCCTTCCGACCCCGATGCCGGGTATGACGGCCACAAGGGCAAGGGCTACCAGGTGCAGGTCGCCGAAAGCTACAGCACCTCCGAGGATACCAACACTCTGAATTTGATCACCTGTGTGATCGTAGAACCTGCCCACAAGCACGACGCCCATGCCACGATTCCGCTTATTGAATCAACGGAGAAGTTGGGCCTGAAACCGGAAGCGGTCCTTGCCGATACCCCCTACGGAAGCGACGAGAACTGCGAGAAGGCAAAGACCATGGGTGTTGAAATCGTTTCCCCGGTCATGGGCAAACTCGGAGAAGACAGTGTGCCGCTCACGGCATTCACCATGAACAGTGAAAACGAAATCACCTTTTGTCCCGAGAGATGCGCGCCGCTCAAAACCCGGAGCAAAGACGACAACCACACCGCGCTCTTTTCAAAGAAAACGTGCCGCAGCTGTTCCCGAAAGAAAGCGTGTCCGACAATGCCCGGCAAAAAAGGCCGCTATCTTCGGTACAACGATAAAGCAATCCGTCTGGCCCAGCGACGGGCTCAGGAAGACACTCCCGAGTTTCGGGACAGGTACCGCTTTCGTGCAGGGGTCGAAGGAACAATGTCTCAGCTCGACCGATTGACCGGGTTCAAGAGCTTGCGCGTCAGAGGGCTGTCCGCAGTGAGCTTCGCCGCGCACCTGAAGGCTGCGGGGATCAACATCATCCAGGCGGCAGTGCACCGAAACCGAGAGAACGAAGGGGAACCAGCCCTCATAGCCGTCTTTTCGATGCTATCTTGTGCTGTCAAAGAACGTTTGCAGCATGTTTCAGCCGCCATCAGGCATTGGACCAGTTTTTGGCGGCTGGATATGCAGGTTGCGGCGCTTTACACCGCGTGACTTCTTACGAGTTCATCAAAATTGAAGGAGGTAAAATAATATGCATCGTTTCCTTATGGTAATTGAAAAGGCGGGAAATAACTATTCAGCATATTCGCCGGACTTGCCTGGCTGTGTTGCAACCGGCGCTGATCGCGAAGAAACCGAGCTTCGAATGCACGAGGCAATTGAAATGCATGTACGGGGGATGATAGAGGATAAATTGCCTATCCCTGAATCCAACTCTTTTGCGGAATATGTTGCCGTGTGAAAGCAATCGGAATACGAAAACTTGGCATCTTTAGCGGTGAACTGTGAAGCTTAACGTTGTTACCTACATTGCATAACTCTTGGCAGGCCATCGCTGTCGGAAGTCCGTACTGTTACCTCATGCCACGCCAAGCCCGCTTATATGTCCCCGGCGTTCTGCATCATATTATGATTGTGGTCCGGGGCTCGATACAACCCCCCGTTCATGCAAGCCTCCTATCTCTTGAATTTAGTTCCCTCATGAAGACTTTGGAAGACTTTGGGACGTTGTTACTTACATTGCACAGGGCAAAACAGGGCAATATGATTATCAGACTTAAAGATTGAGTTGTCCTCACTCCTTCGTCAAGGCCTTGACTGCTGACGCTCCAATTATTTGCAAGCTTAGATCAAGACAATGCCTCCCTTGCTGTGCATCTTGTCGAAATACGCTTTATCGGCCGTAACCAGGGTCCCGCTTTCCTGCACAGCCACGGCATGATAGACGGCGTCATAAAAGGTTATCCCTCGGTGCTCTTTCATTAAGCGGTACGTTTGGTTTATCAGTCTTTTTGAGATGCGGGCCTCGGGAAACTCATAATCAAGCAGGAGCCCGAGTAGTTCGTCCGCTTCCTTCGGCTTTTTCAACCCCAGGACATTTCCCACTTCATACATCCAGAGTGAGGGCAGAATGAAAGCGCACTCCTGATTCAGCCAGGCGTGGAGCAGAGATAGCGCCTTGTCCTGATTGTCCTCATTTTCACAGAGTACCCATTTCAAAATTATTGAGGCGTCCGGAACGAATAGCTTCATGCCCTTTTCCTGTCTTTTTTCAAGAGCTGTACGATTTCACGCGGAGATACGGATGTGCTCTTTGACTTCAATTCCATGAGCCTCTCGGTGACCCGCCCCCTTTTAATACGAAGAAGCTCTTTTCTCAGCGCTTCATTGATGACCTTGGTGCGCGACCCCGCTGGAACCAGAGCCTCCATTTCCTTGCGGACGTCTTCTTCTATAAAAAAGTTCGCCTTTTTCAATGCAATTGCCATACATACCTCCCTTATAGACGTATATTTTATGCTTATAATATATACTTCTTGATCGAGTCTGTCAACTAATACAAACGCATTTAATATTGTTACGGGTTTGACTCATGCAAGATATTTAAATCCCCCTTAATCCCCCTTTTTCAAAGGGGGAGATCGCATTATCCCCTCTTTAGAAAAGAGGGGTCAGGGGAGATTTTTAACATAAATAAATGCGTTTGTATTAATCGTCTAAAATAGAAACGACATGGTCGAAAGCCTGCACTCGAATGATTCCATTGAGGAGGGGTGCTTCTCGGGTACACAGTTTTTGATGGGGGCTGAGGAGAAATAATCAGTATCATGAAAAAGTTCTTGTTTGCCGGGCTCGGCCTCGTTGCCGTGGTTGTGCTCGCTGCCGTTCTCTGGGTTGTTTTGGTCCTGTCCGACCTGCCTGATGTATCGGTCCTCAAACACTACCGTCCCGCAGCGGCCTCCGAGGTGCTCGACCGGGAGGGCCGCGTCCTGACCCATTACTATGACCACAAGTTCAGGATATGGGTCCCGCTTTCCAGCCTCCCGGACATTGTTATCCAGGCGGTCGTGACCGCGGAGGATGATACTTTTTTTGCACATGAAGGCGTTAACTATAAGGCCACCTGGGATGCGCTGGTCCATGATGCGCAGAAAAGGCGTTTTGCGCGCGGCGGCAGCACGATCACCCAGCAGATGATCAAGAACGTCCTGCTCTCCCGGGAGAAGACCGTCACCCGCAAGCTCCGCGAGTATGTCCTGGCGCGCAGGGCGGAGGAGCTTATCAGCAAGCGGCGGATACTCGAGATCTACTTGAACGAGGTCGAGTGGGGCAACGGGATCTACGGGGTCGAGGCCGCAAGCCGCTCTTATTTTAACAAACACGCTTCGGAGCTGTCGGTAGATGAGGCTGCGCTGCTGGCTGGAATGCTGCCGAACCCGAAGTACTACAATCCCTACAAACGGCAGGACAAGGCCCGGGACCGCCAGGAGCGGGTCCTTTCCAACATGCTTCAGGCGAAGCTGATCACTCCCGAAGGATTTACCGCAGCCATGGAAGCCCCGCTGAAGCTCAGGTCCGGCACGGGCGATAGCTCTGCTTTGATAGGAGGCCGGGGCAGGCCCTGTTATCAGAATCTCCTGGAGCAGGTCCTGCTCGAGGTGGTCGGTGAGCAGAAGTTGTACCGCGCCGGTGATACGATCAGGACAACGCTTGATCAGCCGCTGCAGGAAGAACTGGCGCGCTGGGAAGAAATACTCCCGGGCCAGGGAAAGAAAGTGCCCGACCAGATCACCGTGGTCAAAGAGGGCGAAGAGGTCCGGGCGCTGTCCTGCTCTTCCGCTGCGGAAATCCAGGCCCGGTTTGACGGCGGCAATGAAACAATGTCCAG
>JANPMZ010000022.1:0-14079 GCA_031427195.1 Nitrospirota bacterium | reverse complement strand
CATTTTCAGGCGAACTAAAAATTATTGACAATGCCCAGTGCATGGTTTATTATTACAAACGGTTGTTATATGACGTATCGAGTTAATGATAAAACGTGCACGGGATGCGGCTCCTGTCAGGACATATGCCCGGCCGATGCCATACAGATGGTCGATGGAAAGGCCGTCATCACCATGGAATGTATCGACTGCGGCGCCTGTCCCCGTGTCTGTCCCGAAGGTGCGATCAGGCAGGAACTTCCTGCAACTATTCAAAATACACGATAACAGGGTAGAGGAGGACGGAATGGCAGAAGCAGTGACGACCGCAACATGGGAGCAGGAAGTATTGAAAGCAGAGGGCCTTGTTCTGGTGGATTTCTGGGCTGTCTGGTGCGGACCATGCCGGATGGTGGCGCCGATCGTTGACGAAATAGCGAAGGAATACGCCGGCAAGCTGAAGGTCTTCAAGCTGAACACGGATGAAAATCCGGATGTTGCCGGCAAATACCGTATCATGGGGATCCCGACCCTGATGTTCTTCAAGGGGGGGCAGACCGTTGACCAGGTGGTGGGTGCGGTGCCCAAGACCCAGCTCAAGTCGAAGGTCGACGCTCTGCTGAAATAGCCTGTTTCCCTCCATCCACGGAACGATCAAGAACAGTCGGCAAGACGGTCGTCGCTTATAGGCGAATCGTCTTGCCGGACTTTTTTAAGGAGAGGACGATGTTCAGGAAAGCCGTCGCTGTAGCTATCATAGTCCTTGCCGTGCTTATCGGTTGCACCCGGTCCGATGAACGGTCAACGTCTGTATCGGGCGAGGCGCCGAACTTCAAGCTCCAGGACCTGAATGGAAAGACGGTCCAGCTTTCCGATTACAAGGGCAAGACGGTCGTGCTCGACTTCTGGGCAACCTGGTGCCCGCCCTGCCGCGACTCCATTCCCGGCATGATAAAGCTCCACAAAGACTACGCTGACAAGGGGCTGGTCATTCTTGCCATATCGCTCGACGGTGGCGGAACCGAGGATATCAAAAGCTTCCAGAAAGAATATGGGTTAACCTATACCGTGCTTATCGGAACCGAGGATGTGGCCGCCGAGTACGGTGTCCGCACGATCCCGATGATGATCGTTCTTGACAAGACCGGCAAGATCCGGAAGCGCTATGTGGGGGCCGGGAATGAAGATGACATCGAGGAGACCGTCAAACAGCTCCTGTAGCCTCCAGTTTTTTAATTGACATCGGCTACTCATGCCGATATAATCCTTTTCGAAAAAGCGGGCGTAGCTCAGTTGGTAGAGTACAAGCTTCCCAAGCTTGGGGTCGCGGGTTCGAACCCCGTCGCCCGCTCCATTTTTATCTTTAAAGACAGCGCGTGAACCTGACCCCTGCCTGAGACAACCAGGTAGGGGTTTTTTATCCATCGTAGGGGGCGGGTTTGAAGCCCGCCCCTACAAACAAACAAGACAGGACACTGTTGTTCTATGGCTCATAAGATCACCTTCATAACCGGCGGAGCGCGGTCAGGAAAATCGGGCTTTGCCGAACGCCTGGCGCATGAGCTTGAGGGGAAGCGAGCGTACATCGCCACGGCGCAGGCGCTCGATCCCGAGATGGTCGTGCGGATTGAGAAGCACCGTAAGGACCGAAGCAAGGCCTGGGACACCTACGAGGAGCCGCTTGCTATTGCCGAACTGCTAAAAAAACTGAGCTCCCGGTACGACGTGGCGCTTCTGGATTGCCTGACGCTCTGGTTGAGCAACATCATTGCCCATACCGGGGACGGCGAGGTCATCAGCGCCCACTCCGAAGAACTCATTGCCGCGATTCGCGGCTTCAAGGGCACGCTTTTTATCGTCTCGAACGAAGTCGGCCTCGGCATCGTTCCCGACAACCCGCTGGCCCGCCAGTTCCGCGATCATGCCGGGCTCCTGAACCAGAAAGTGGCTCAGGTTGCTGATGAAGTGTATTTCACCGCATCGGGGATACCGATAAAAATAAAATGATTCAATTGCGGATTTCGGATTGCGGATTGCGGATTAAATAATCAGGAGGTAACACAGAATGAGCAAATTGCAGGACATCATAAAAAACATTCAACCCGTTGATGTATCTCGCACCGCAGCGATTCAGGCCAGGCTCGATAATCTGACCAAGCCGCAGGGCAGCCTCGGCCGCCTTGAAGAATTGGCGAAAAAATATTGCCTCATCACCAACCGCGACAAGCCGAGCATTAAGAACAAGATCATCTTCACCTTTGCTGGCGACCATGGTGTTGCCGCCGAAGGCGTGAGCGCCTTCCCGAAGGAAGTGACGCCCCAGATGGTCTACAATTTTTTACGCGGCGGTGCAGGCGTGAACGTGCTTGCGAAACATGTGGGCGCCCGGGTGATCGTCGTGGACATGGGTGTGGACCACGATTTTGAGCCCATGGAGGGCCTTGAGATCAGGAAGATCGCCCGCGGTACGCAGAACATGGCGCTGGGCCCGGCCATGACGCGCGATGAAGCGGAGCGCGCCGTGCTTGCCGGCATCGAACTCGTTGAAAAGTACCGCGATCAGCTCGACATCCTCGGGACCGGCGACATGGGCATTGCGAACACTACGGCATCGTCGGCCATCGTGTCGGTCATCACGAACACGGACCCCGAACAAGTGACAGGCCGCGGCACCGGCATCGATGACGCTTCGCTCAAGCACAAGGCAGCGGTCATCAGGAAGGCCATCGAAGTGAACCGGCCCGATCCGAAGGACGCGCTCGATGTGCTCGCCAAGGTCGGCGGTTTCGAGATCGCCGGCATCGCCGGTCTCGTACTCGGCGCTGCGCTCTATAAGGTCCCGGTGGTTATCGACGGCTTCATTTCAACGGCCGGGGCACTCATCGCCGCTGAACTGAACCCGCTGGTCAAGGGATATATTATCGCCGCCCACCAGTCGGTCGAGATCGGCCACCGCAAGATGCTGGACCATCTCGAACAGGTGCCGCTGCTCGATTTGAACCTCAGGCTCGGCGAAGGCACGGGCGCGGCCCTGGGCATTTCGCTCGTAGAGGCAGGCGTCAGGATCCTGACCGAGATGGCGACCTTTGCCGATGCCGGTGTTGCTGAAAAAGAGGGGGAAGCGGTAAAGCACTAACGCGCAATACCTGGTGAATCATGAGAGCAATGCTGAAAAACTTCGTAACCGCGGTCCAGTTCCTGACGATCTTCACCCTGAACAAGAAGCACGAGGTCAGGGAGAACGACCTTGCGAAGTCCATGGTCTATTTCCCGCTCGTGGGTTTTGCGTTGGGGTTCATCCTGGTGAACGCGGACAAGGGGCTCTTATGGATGTTCCCGCACGCAATCGTGAACGCAATGCTCATCGTCATTCTGGTGCTGCTCACCCGCGCGCTTCACCTCGACGGACTGGCTGACACGCTGGACGGCCTGATGGGCGGCTATGACAGCAAGTCCCGACTTCATATCATGAAGGACAGCAGGCTGGGCACGGCCGGTGTGATCGGTATTGTGCTGCTGCTGCTCGTCAAGTACCTTGCGCTGAACAACCTGTTCTCGGGCAGCAAGGTGGGAGCGCTGTTGACGGCTCCCATGCTCGCCCGCTGGTCCCAGACGCTCATGGTCTACAAAGCCAACTACGGCCGCGAAGAGGGGATGGGCAGCGCTTTTGTCGGGCATTTGCGCGGAAACAATATGATCGCGGCGTTCGTTGTTGCCTTCGGACTGGCGATCTGGGTGAACGGCTGGATCGCCCTCTACCTGGTTGCCGGCGTTCTGGTGTTCACACTTTTGGGACGATGGTATCTGGTAAAGAGGCTGGGCGGGGTCACCGGCGATGCCATCGGGGCCATGAGCGAGCTGAACGAGGTGCTGGTTCTGCTTATCCTGGTGGTCCTGTCAGGTGCGGAGTAGATGATGTTGACGCGGGTCTATCTCATGCGCCATGGTGAAGTGGCGAATGACGGGAAAAAACGCTACAACGGCCATATCGATATAGACATCACCGCGGCCGGCGTTGCGCAGATGCACCGGCTGGCCGGGATGCTGGCTGACAAGCCCATCACCGTGGTCTATTCCAGCGACCTCATCCGGTCCGTCAAGGGCGCAGATATAATATCGAAGCGGCATAATCTTTCCTCAACTCCCCTCAGCCTGCTGCGGGAGCGGAGCGTCGGCGTCTGGGAAGGGCTTACCGCCGATGAGATCAGAGAGCGTTTCCCCGAAAAATTTCTTCACTGGCAGGCCGATCTTCTCAACTATCGTCCGGACGGCGGTGAATGCGTGACCGATGTGCGGGACCGGATCATCCCCGAATACGAGCGGCTGGTGTCGGCCCACCCGGGCCAGGAGATCGCCATGCTGCTGCACGGCGGCGTGAACCGCGTTATTCTCGCCCATGTCCTCGGGCTCGATCTGAACAACCTCTTTCGTCTTGACCAGTCCTTTGGCGCGCTCAACATCATCGACCATTTCGAGGACGGCATGGCTGTCCTCAAACTGCTGAACGGTTGAGCCGTCAGGTTCTCCCGTGCCTCGCTGCCACTCCCCTGGAACCGCTGCACCTGATGATCCCCTGATCGGTCCTCTCTGATATGGTCGCCACAAAAAAGATGCCGGAACAACTTGACCGCGCATGTCTTTGTATAAGATATCGGGGGTCGCTTCTTTGATCTTGACAATGATGACAAGGTTACAGAAGTGACCCTCTGGATGCTCCTATGGCGCGCGATCCTTGTCCCTGCGCGAAGGCATCCTTGAACTGCCTTGCCTCCTCAGTCAGCGAATCAGGGGATCTTGGGGATGTTGTATCCCGAGTGTCCTTTGCCTTGATTGCTAACGTGTTATCCGCTTTAAAGTTGACATGCCCCACCAAGCCCACCTCGATATAGCCGATGTCCTGTTGTGTCACCTGATATAAAAGCTCTTGCATCCGTGTAGCTAATATATCTGTGGAAGCAATTTTCTATATGATGTCTGATTGGCACAGGTTGAACACCTTCGGCAGATTCGTGCCGCGGGAAAAAGTGACATCTGCAATCAGGGGTCAGTAGCCGCAGATCGGTAAATGCACTCGCGAGCTCTGACAATCATCCCCTCACCTCGGTCCTCTGCCCGCAAGGGGAGAGGATGGTTGCAGGCAATCCGTGCTGCCTGTTTTTTGCCGTTTTCCCGCTTGACAATAACAACCATATGGTTGTATCCTATTTATGCAATTTCGCATAAACTACTGGCGGTCGGGATCAGGGAAAGCGCCGGTCTAACGATATATTGACTCCATCAAGAGCCGCGAAGAACGGGCGGAGGTCTTTGCACTCTTGCAGGGTGTGCAGGAGAATGGTTCGTCTGCAATCGGGGTGGAATTTCGGCAGATCGAAGGGAAGCTCTGGGATCTGAAATTACGACTGCGAGGAAATCAACACCGGTTATTCTACGTCGTGCGGAAAGGGTCTGTGATGGTCCTGTTCCATGCATACCTGAAGAAGACACTAAAAGCCCCGACCAGAGAAATGCAAGTAGTGAAACAAAGGATGAATACGGTTGTCGGAGGTTAACAATGAAAAGCGATTTTGATAAGCACCTTGAGAAGCATTTGGCAAACCACGAGTTCAGAATTTATTTTGAACTAGCTACGGCAAAAAGAAAAATCGCACAAGAGGTCGTTGCCCTGAGAAAAGCTCATCATTTGACGCAAACACAGTTGGCAAAAGAGCTCAAAACACGTCAACAGGTCATTTCACGGCTTGAGAATCCGAACGATACCCGGATGCCGTCATTTGAATTTCTGGACAGGATTGCCAGAACGTTCAAAAAAAGGCTGGTTGTTTGCCTTGAGTAGTTTGTCAGGTGCCCCGGTTTTCCTTGAGGTTTTCCTCTTGGTGTGGTAAAGTACCCAACCCTGACGCATAGATGCAATGCTTTTATCCGTAGATTTCGCCGATGAGCGCAGATTTAAAAAAAGATAAGTCAGGTTCGTTATAATTCGGTTAAATCAGCGTAATCTGCGGATACGCTGTTGTCCTGAACAAGTACCTTTTTTATTCAAAAGGAGAAATCCCATGGTTGTCGGCCCTATTCGAGAAGGTCTCACGTTTGACGATGTGCTGCTGCTGCCTTCAAAATCCGATGTGCTGCCCAAGGATTGTGACGTCCGAACGCTGCTGACGAAAAAGATCATCCTCAATATCCCGCTGGTGAGCGCGGCCATGGACACCGTGACCGAGGCAAAGCTTGCCATCGCTTTGGCCCAGGAGGGAGGCCTCGGGTTCATCCACAAGGCGCTGGCCATCGAGCTACAGGCAGAGGAAGTGGACAAGGTAAAAAAGTCCGAAAGCGGTATGATCATCGACCCCATCACCATATCGCCCGACGCCAAGATCTCGGATGCACTGGACGTCATGAGAAAGTATCATATTTCCGGTGTGCCCGTGACCAAGGGGAACAAACTCGTCGGCATTCTCACCAACCGCGATCTGCGGTTCGAGACCCGGTTCAACCTCAAGGTCTCGGAGGTTATGACCAAGGAGCCGCTGATCACCGCTCCGCTTGGCACCACGCTCGAGAAAGCCATGAAGATCCTTCAGAAGCACAAGATCGAAAAGCTTTTGATCGTGGACAAGGATTATGGGCTGCGTGGCCTGATTACCATCAAGGACATTGAAAAGAAGATCAGGTATCCCAATGCCTGCAAGGACGAACTCGGCAGGCTGCGCGTGGGCGCGGCAGTCGGCGTGAACGACTACTCGGAGCGCGTGCCCGTACTCCTGAAGTCAGGCGTTGACATCATTGTCGTGGACACGGCGCACGGCCATTCCCAGGGCGTCCTTGACGCGGTCAAGGCGATCAAAAAGAAATATCCCGGCCTCGAACTCGTGGCCGGGAACATCGCAACCGCCGAGGCCGCCCGCGACCTCATCAAGGCGGGCGCTGACGCGATCAAGGTCGGCATCGGCCCCGGCTCCATCTGCACCACACGCATTGTTTCCGGCGCAGGCGTGCCGCAGATCACGGCGGTCATGGACTGCTACAAGGAGGCGGACAAGGCCGGCATTCCGGTCATTGCAGACGGCGGCATAAAGTTCTCCGGCGATATTACCAAGGCGCTTGCAGCAGGCGCACACTGCATCATGATCGGCAGCCTCTTTGCGGGTACCGAGGAAAGCCCGGGCGAGTCCATTCTGTATCAGGGCCGCAGCTATAAGGTCTACCGCGGCATGGGTTCCATCGGCGCCATGGAGCGTGGCAGCAAGGACCGCTATTTCCAGTCCCACGAGGAAGAACGGTCCAAGCTCGTGCCCGAAGGCATCGAAGGCCGCGTGCCGTACAAAGGGACACTTGCAGCGAGCGTGCACCAGTTGATCGGCGGCGTGAAGGCGGGCATGGGCTACAGCGGGTGCGACAGTCTCAAGGCGCTCCGGGACACCGCGAAGTTTATCAAGATCACGAGCGCAGGCCTTCGGGAGTCGCATGTGCACGATGTCGTGATCACGAAGGAAGCGCCGAACTACCGGATGGATTAGTAAGGCAGGAGTCAGGAGACAGTAGACAGGAAAACCGTATATGTTCAATATGGCAAAAGTTACGAATATTGAAAAAGCGCGAAGCGCGAAGGCGAAAAAAGAAGCGAACGCTCATAGTGGTGATGGCTTCACTCCCTGCAGCCCTGATATGACGATCTGCGGCGACTGCACAGACAACCGCGTGAAGAAGAAATGTCCGCGGCTGAAGGAGTGGCTGGCAAAAGGATAGTATCCATAATGCGTTCAATAACGAAATTGAAAACCCTGAGTTTTATATAGACTCAGGGTTTTTTGTCGGATAGTCAGGGACGAAGGCTGCGTGCTGGAATGAACAAGGTCAATAAACATCGTAAGGCGGTATCCACGAACCTGGAACTTCAGGCAGTTATCATGCCTGTCGGCACGGTGCGGCTGGAGTGGCTGGAGACGCGTGAGCCTTTCGACAAGAGTAAAAGCCTGCTCGAGCGGGAACTGTTCAACCGGTTCTCGGAAAATCCGGACGGCGCCTTTCTTTTCCTCGGGTTCCGCGACAGCTCCGTTCGTCTTTCGCCGTCACTCCATTTTTTGCGCGGGTTCTGCGGTCTTTTCGCCAACAAGCTCAGACATACTGCGGACCTTGAATCCATCCGGCATAAGGTTGCTGTTGCGCTTAGTGACGAGGAGCGGGAACACGCGCTTAATTCCGTCCCGCTGATGACCGGGGCGGAGTATCTGAGCAGTGCGGTGCTGGACGATCTCTGGAGACGGCTGCACGACGAGTTCCGCAGCGAGATCAAGGAGTACAAACGGACCGTCGAGGAGTTCATCGGGCAATACAGTCCCGACGTGCACCTGGCAGGACGCGTGTTCTTCCACCTCATCGAGAGCAAGAAGGACGATCATCCCTTCGAATTTCTCGCCACCTACACGACCCCGCTGAACAAAAAAGGCAGATCGCACCGGCACCGCCTGCAGTATGCGCTGACCGAATACGGCAAGGATGGTCCGCAGTTGTTCGATCTGCTCACGACCGTTCAGCGCGCCGCAAAAGAGAGCGCCTTCCTCGCAGGTCTCATGGAAAACGGAGAATTGTTCCACCACCTGGCCTGGTCCGCGAAAGAGGCCTATACCTTTTTGCAGGAGATCCCCCTGTACGAGCAGTCGGGCATTCTCTGCCGCATCCCTGACTGGTGGAAAGGCGGATCGGCAAAGCTGCGGGTCAGCATCTCCATCGGCGACAGCCGGCCTTCCACCGTGGGGATGGAGGCCTTGCTCAGTTTCGATATGGGCCTGCTTTTTGAGGATACACCGGTATCCCTTGAGGAAGCCCGGCGCTTGCTCGAATCCGCAGAAGGGCTCGCTCTGATCAAGAACCGCTGGGTGGCGGTGGACCCGGAAAAGCTGCGCCAGACCCTCGAGGCCTACGAAAAAGCGCGAATGCTGGCCAATGGCGAGGGGCTTACGTTCCGCGATGCGCTCCGTTTTCAGCTGAATCCTGATTCGTTGCTGGAGGTCGCCGGGACTGACGCGGTCGTGACAATCACGAGCGGTGAGTGGCTTGAAACGGTCCTGGCAAAGATGCGCCACCCCGAACTGGCAGCCCCGGTCACCATGGCCCCTTCGTTCAAGGCGGAACTCAGGCCCTATCAGGAAAAAGGCGTGAGCTGGCTCTCCTTTCTGCATTCACTCAATTTCGGCATGTGCCTTGCCGATGACATGGGGCTCGGCAAGACCGTGCAGGTCCTGGCGCTGCTCCATATGCTGAAGCACCGGGGGGAGAAAGGCGCAAGCCTTGTGGTGATCCCCGCATCGCTGATCGCGAACTGGGCGAGCGAGATCCTGAAGTTCGCGCCGGACCTTGCGTTCTACACTGCTCACCCCGCCGGGAACGATTCCAACAGCGTGGACCCGAAAGAGGCTCACGAGCTGGACGAGCTCGATCTTGTGATCACGACCTACTCGATGGTGCAGAAGTACGAATGGCTCCAGGCCTACGACTGGAAGTATCTTATCCTCGACGAGGCACAGGCGATAAAAAATCCGAACACCAGGCAGACCAAAGCGGTCAAAAAGCTGCAGTCCCGAAACCGCATTGTCATGACCGGCACTCCGGTGGAGAACCGGCTGTCCGACCTCTGGTCGTTGTTCGATTTCATAAACCCGGGACTTCTCGGCAGCAGCAAGGAGTTCAGTAAGTTCGTCCGTAACCTCTCTCAGGACCCTGAAGGATACGGCCGACTCAGAAAGGTCATCAGCCCCTACATCCTCCGGCGGCTCAAGACCGACAAGACGGTCATCTCCGATCTGCCGGAGAAGGTCGAGATGAAGACCTGGTCGTCGTTGAGCAGAAAACAGGCGGTGCTCTATCAGCAGCTGGTGGATGAGCTCCGGGGGACCATCGAAAGCACGGAAGGCATCCAGAGAAAAGGGCTCATCCTGAGTTCGCTCATGAAGTTCAAGCAGCTCTGCAATCACCCTGCCCAGTATCTCGGGACCGGGGTGTACGACGAGAGCGACAGCGGCAAATTCGGCCGGCTGCGCGAGATCTGCGAAACGATCCATGAAAAACGGGAACGCGTCCTGGTGTTCACCCAGTTCCGGGAGATCACCGGCCCGCTTTCAGAATATTTGAGAGGCATATTCGGGAAGCAAGGTCTTGTACTGCATGGCGGCACACCCGTGGGAAAGAGGAAAGATCTCGTGGCCCGGTTTCAGGATGAGGACTATGTGCCCTATATGGTGCTGTCCCTGAAAGCCGGGGGCGTGGGGCTCAATCTTACTGCTGCGAACCATGTTGTTCATTTTGACCGGTGGTGGAACCCGGCTGTTGAGAACCAGGCAACGGACCGGGCATTCAGGATCGGCCAGAAGAAGAACGTGATCGTCCACAAATTCATCACCAAAGGGACGGTCGAGGAAAAGATCGACGAGATGATCGAGGGGAAATTGAAGCTCTCGACAGAGGTCATACAGTCCGGGTCCGAGGCATGGATCACGGAGATGAGCAATGACCAGTTGATGGACATGTTCACGCTGACGATATGATGCAGGGGCGCACATCAGTGCGCTCGTACGGGTAGGGGCGGACTGCGTCCGCCCGATTCATGATCCGGCAAAAGGCAGGGCGCACGTCGGTGCGCCCGTACAGCTCGTACAGGAAATTGATTTTGCATTGTAGGGGCGGACTGCGTCCGCCCGGATTCATTGTTCGACGGATAAAAAACATGCATGATAATTCCGACATTCATCGTCGTCGTTCGATCCGATTGCAACATTACGATTATGCCTCGCCTGGGGGGTATTTCGTGACAATATGCTCCCATGAACAGCAATGTCCGTTCGGCGAAATATCGGGCGGCGAGATGCACATGAATGCATGGGGGGAGATTGTCCGGGATGAATGGCTGCGTACCCCGACAATGCGGCCGAACGTGGAATTGGATGAATATGTGATGATGCCAAACCACTTTCATGGGATTATTGTGATAAACGCCACCAATGATAATTGCGTAGGGGCGGACTGTGTCCGCCCTATTCATGGCGCAGAAAAATGCGGGGCGCACGTCGGTGCGCCCGTACAGCCCATACAGGGCCTGCGGAGGAAATCAGGTTCCTTGGGATCGATAATTGCGGGGTTCAAATCCGCCGCGACCAAACGCATTAACGAAGTGCGTAAAACACCCGGTGCACCGGTTTGGCATCGCAATTTTTATGAACACGTGATCCGCAACGAGAAAGACCTGGAATTGATTCGGGAATATATCTCCAACAATCCGCGGAAATGGGATGAAGACGAGAATAATCCCAATGCGGGGGCGGAGAGCATCTGAGGCAGGGCGCACGTCGGTGCGCCCGTACGGGAAATTGCGGGAAATTGATTCTGCATTGTAGGGGCGGACTGTGTCCGCCCAGATTCTGATTTGGCAGAAGGCAGGTCGGGGGCGCACGTCGGTGCGCCTGTACAACCCGTACAACCCGTACAATCATAGATCGCAACATCAAGGAGCTCTCATGTCATTTTGGAGTTTTTCGAAATATGTCCGCAAGTCCGAAAAAAAAGCGAAGGCTGAAAAAAAACTGGCGCAGTTGAAAAAGAAGCAGAACGTGTGTCCGGTGATCATCGAAGGCAGCGTTATTGCGCGCACCTGGTGGGGCAAGGCGTGGATCAGGAACCTTGAATCTTACGCCGAATATACAAACCGGATAGGCAGGGGCAGGAGCTATGTCCGGTGTGGCGCGGTTCTGGACCTCCAGGTCAACGCAGGCGAGATCAAGGCGCTGGTGCAGGGTTCCCGGGCGAAGCCCTACTCGATCACCATCAAGGTAAAAAAGCTTAACAATAATACCTGGAAGATGGTCGCCTCCGCTTGCGCCGGCAAACTGGAGTCCCTTGAAGAACTGTTGAGCGGAAAATTCCCCAAAGCCCTTGAAGAAACGTTTATGCAGCGAAATACGGGCTTGTTCCCCTCGCCCAGGGAGATCGAGTTCGATTGCGCCTGTCCGGACTGGGCGAACATGTGCAAGCACGTTGCCGCAACGCTCTATGGCCTCGGCGCCAGGCTCGACGAGGATCCGACACTCTTTTTTACTCTTCGAGGTGTAGATACAACAGACCTGATCAAACGGACCGTATCGAGCAAGGCGGAGGATTTTCTTAAAAAAGCGTCGAAAAAGAGTTCCCGTGTTATTGAAGGCGTCGATCTGTCCGTAGTTTTCGGCCTCGATCTTGCGGAAGAAGTCTGTTCAACAACATCGGATGACGCTGCGGTGACAAAAATGACTGCGGAACAGAGTGCTCGCATGGCTGATGTGCGGAAGGTCCTCAAAAAACAGGTGAAGCTGGACGCTCGTTTCCCGCTAAAGAGAAAACCTTCCCAAAAGGCCGGTGCGAAGAAAAAGGTTGTCAAAGGAAATGCGAAGGGAATAGTGGATACTATTGTGAGGAAATAATCCGGGTCTGGAAAGAAGCCGTGAACGGAGGCTCTTCGTTTTCCGCGCGGCATACCCTTGACAAACGCCTTTCATTATCCTACTCTACGCTTACTTCAAGCGGGAAGGAAATCAGGGAAAACCTTATATGAAACCTATCTGCATTATAGACGACGTATCTTCCATCACTTCCACGGTAGAGGGCATTCTGAAGGACGAGGGCTATCAAGTGCTCTCCTTTCCGGATGCGGAAAGCTTCTGGCAGCGGCTCGATACCATGGAGCCTTCGCTCGTGCTGCTGGATATCTGGCTCCCCGGCATTGACGGTATGCAGCTCCTGAAACGTCTGCATGCCCGATTCCCCGAGCTCCCCATCATCATGATGAGCGGACATGCCGGCATCGATGCGGCGGTTGCCGCCATAAAAGCCGGGGCCTACGATTTTATGGAAAAACCGCTGCATCTGGAGGTCTTGCTCGACAAGGTGGCGTCTGCCCTCAAGCACCGGCCTTCCAGGAGCAACGAGACCCTGCCGTCGGATACGCGGCTTGAGATCGCCAGTGCCGACCTTTCGGTGCCTCCCGGAGTGGTGGAGGTGGTGGATTCCCCCGAACCTCAGCGCACCCTCAAAGGGAATGTGGTCCTGAACGGGACCGGACTCTTAAGCGGCCGGAACACCGGCGTTATCCTGAGCCCCCTCGGGACCAACGAGGGGATCGTTTTCCAGACGCTTGACGGCCAAATCATCCGCGGTCATATTACCGCTCTAGAGGACTTCGCTCAGACCGGCCCATCCAAGACCTTCTCTGCCAACTCCACCACCCTGGACAACGGCAGGCGGCGGGTACGCACCATTGAACACCTGATGGCGGCACTTTCCATGTACGCCATAACCAACGTGCTCGTGAAGGCCGACGAAGAGATACCGAACATAGACGGCTCTGCCAGGGATTTCTGCAACCTCATAGAAGAGGCAGGGATAGAAAAACAGTCCGCCTTCACCAAGGTTGCCGTCATCCGCCAGAAGATCGGAGTGGGAAGCGAGGTGAGTCATGAAAAGCATCTCTATGCGGAGCCCTTTAACGGGTTCGAGATATCGATGCTGTTAGCCATTACACGCAAACATCATAAAGGCTTGCATGGGCCTGGTTACTGGGCGGTAGGTAATTTGGTGATTGGCTTGGGCATGGTGCTGGTGCTGATTCAGCTTGATGCGCCAAAACTAATCTTTTTACCTGGCATGGCCTTAATTGGCGTTGGTCTCAGCTTATATATCAATGGCATTCAGGCGTTTGTAGATAAAAAACCAGATCACCGTATCCCGCCTGCTGTCTTTTTGCTGCTGATTGCGACAGAAGCTTATTTTATGCTGCAACAGCAAGATATTAGAATGACTGCAATATTCAGCGCGATCATTTTTTCTGTGATTTACTTGTATTGTGCGCGGCTCACTTTTTCGCGTGATGAAGGCATTGTAGGCACTTTATTTTGGATTGCCTCCAGCTTATATTTGCTGATGGCGTTATTAATGCTGGGGCGCGCGTTTTATACAACACAAGTGGATGCTATGGTGTTCGACTCTTTTGCTACTTGGCCAGTGAACGCCTATACCTTTATGCTGGGTGCGGTATCGCAGTTTTTTATCTCAAGCTTATTTGTACTCATGCTGAGTTAC
>JANPMZ010000021.1:0-5244 GCA_031427195.1 Nitrospirota bacterium | reverse complement strand
TTTTGTTCCAACAAAAAACCCCGCCTTAGCGGGGTTCCATGGCAAGTGCTTCGCGCATCGCCGTGATGGCCACTTCTATCTGGTCATCCGACGGTTCACGCGTCGTGAGGCGCTGCAGCCAGAGGCCCGGTTGCATCAGTTTCCGGATCAGCGGGTTGCTGCACTGTTTGGCGCTGTATTTGATAAACTCGTAGCCTAGCCCGGCGATCACGGGAAGCAGCACGAGCCGTGAAGCTGCTTTTGCCCAGAAGGGCCAGGCGCCCGGGATGAGCGAAAACAAAACGATGGAAATCGCCATTACGGTCAGCAAAAAGCTGGTGCCGCAGCGTGGATGAATGCGGGAGTAGGGTTTGGCGTTCTCGACCGTCAGCTCCACCCCGGCCTCGTAGGCTGCGATGGCCTTGTGTTCGGCCCCGTGATACTCGAAGACCCGGCGGATGTCCTTCATATAGGAAATGCCGGATACGTATCCCAGGAACAGGACCACGCGGAACGCGCCGTCAGTGAGGTTAAACAGGATGCTGTGCCGGTTGACCGCAGCATACTGGGAGCCGAGCAGGCTGGTGAGCAAAAGCGGAAGCGCCAGGAACAGCCCGAGAGAAAAGGCGAGCGCCAGGACCATGGTCCCAGCCATGGCAAGCGGTCCGAGCTCCTCTTTTTTGCCGTCTTCGCTTTCGAGCGCTTCGTTCGCCGAAAAGTTCAGCGCACGGATGCCAAGCCACATGGCCTCAAAGAGCGCGGCCGATCCCCGGATGATCCTGGTCTTCAGGAACGGAAAGCGCTCCCCGATGGGCCGGATGGTCTGGCGAAAGAGGGCGATTTCGGCGTCAGGCTTCCCCCCCTTGCGCACCGCAACGGTATAGGCATGGGGTGACCGCATCATGACGCCTTCAAGAACCGCCTGGCCGCCTATTTGTACTTTTTCGGACAAAGCAGAAACCTCACGGGGCTTGTTCTTCCAGAAGAAAGGCGGCCGATCGGCCGCCGGTGGAGATGCTATTTGGCGTACTTTTTCCGGAACTTGTCGACGCGGCCTTCCGTGTCGATCAGCTTCTGCTTGCCGGTGAAGAACGGATGGCAGACCGAGCAGATGTCAAGCCGGAGCGTCTCTTTCGTCGACTTAGTGGTAAACTTTTCCCCGCAGGCACAGCTTACTGATGCCAGCTTGTAGTCGGGATGAATGCCTTCTTTCATGACCTGATCCTCCTGAGAATAACTGCGAAAGCCGAAAAACCGCGACCCTCGTTGATAAGAGCGGGAATACTATACTAATTACCACGGAATTTCAAGTAAAATCTACTTGTTCATGGAATCCAGGAAATCCCTGTTTGTTTTGTTCTGTTTAAGCTTCTCAAGCAGGAACTCCATGCTTTCCACGGTGGAGAGTGGGTTCAGCACCTTCCGGAGCACCCACATGCGGTTCAGGTCGTCCTTGTCCACGAGCAGCTCTTCCTTGCGGGTGCCCGAGGCGTTGATGTCGATGGCCGGGAATACGCGCTTGTCAACGAGCTTCCGGTCGAGGTGGAGTTCCATGTTGCCCGTGCCCTTGAATTCCTCGAAGATCACGTCGTCCATGCGGCTGCCGGTGTCCACGAGCGCCGTTGCGAGGATCGTGAGGCTGCCGCCGTTCTCGATGCTGCGGGCCGCGCCGAAGAACCGTTTTGGCCGCTGGAGCGCATTCGCGTCCAGACCGCCGGAGAGGACCTTGCCTGAGGCCGGAATGATGGCATTATGCGCCCGGGCGAGGCGGGTGATGCTGTCCAGCAGGATCACCACGTCCTTCTTGTGCTCCACCAGGCGCTTTGCGCGCTCGCTCACCATGTCCGCAACCTGCACGTGCCGTTGCGGCGGCTCGTCAAAGGTGGAGCTGATGATCTCCGCCTTGACCTGACGCGCCCAGTCCGTAACCTCTTCGGGCCGTTCGTCGATCAGGAGCACGATCAGCTTAATGTCATTGTGGTTTTTCAGGATGGCCTTGGCAATGGCCTGGAGCAGCATGGTCTTGCCGGTCCGCGGCGGCGCCACGATCATACCGCGCTGGCCCATGCCGATGGGAGTGACCAGATCCATGGCGCGTGTCGTATAATCGGTCGGCGAATGTTCGAGCTTGATCTTCTTTTCAGGATAATAAGGGGTCAGGTTGTCGAAAAGGATCTTGGACCGTGATATCTCGGGGTCTTCGTAGTTGATGGCGTCGACCTTGAGCAGTGCGAAGTAGCGTTCGCCTTCCTTGGGTGGACGTATCTGTCCCGAGACGGTGTCGCCGGTGCGGATGCTGAACCGTCTTATCTGAGAGGGGGAAACGTAGATATCGTCAGGGCCGGGGAGATAGTTATAGTCGGGCGCTCGCAGGAACCCGAAGCCATCGGGCAGTATCTCGAGCACGCCCTCGCCGAAGATCATGCCGTTCTTTTCGGTCTGGGCCTGCAGTATGGCGAATATCAGCTCCTGTTTACGCAGACCGCTGATTCCCTCGATCTTCAGCTCGTCCGCCATGGCGGTAAGCTCGGAGATCTCCTTGCCTTTCAGTTCTACTAAATTCATGTGGTTGCTCCTTGGCCCGTGGTTTGTTGGGCAGATGAGACATAGATGGTGGGATAATCCAGTTTTTTCATTGCGGTAGTTGTATTGTCAGAAGGCGAGCATATTCCATCAAATTGCGAGATGAGGATGAGAGGTTTGTAAGCAACGACTCAGTCTGCTCGTGAGTTATATAAAGAAGGATGTACGACCTTTCTGTTTTGGTACGTGTGGAGCGGTATGCGATGTATGATACCTGGTTATTATGCTAGGTTAGGTAATAACTGGAGTTTTTGGTCAGGAAACAAGACTCTTTCGAATGTTCAGAATATACCGCAGAAGAAAAGACTTGTCAATAGTTTATTTCACGGTGTTGTGCGGTTTCCGCAAGTGGCTTTGGAGGGCTGCCTTTGCGAACAACGCGACGCGCGCCTGGTTTTGATCTGCAGGGTCGCCTGCATGGTCTTGCATGCGGAACTGATCGGGAAAGCGAGAATGCTACGCCTGGGTCCTCATGGACAACCACGTTCACCTTCTTGTTAAGAGCGGCAAGCACGGCATCTCCGCCGTCATGCGAAAGCTCCTCACGTGGTATGCCCAGTACTACAACCGCCGCCATAAGCGCACCGGGCATTTGTTCGAGAACCGCTACAAATCCATCTTCTGCGACGAAGACAATTATCTCCTCGCTTTGGTCCGCTACATACACCTGAATCCTGTCCGGGCGAACATCGTAAAAACCATTTATCGTTCGCAGAAATGGCGCGTCATCTGGGCGTGGCCGCTTCCAGTGTTTCTCGCTTGGTTGAGAGGATGGAGGCAAAGTGATGATCGGACCAATGGCTTGCAATGGATTGTCACGTATCAATGTCCCCAAAGTACGCGTCCCCAAAGTACGGATATCGTTGGTCGCTCATCAGATCATGATCGTGCGGCGGCGCTGTGCGGCGGCGCTGAAAAGACATGTTGCATTATAGCGTAATACCTCCCTGGTTGCCAGAAGAAAGATTTTTCGCAACTATTCAGCACCCGCAGAGATGGGCGCATTCGCGCTTCCGCGCATTTCTACGGCGCTACAATCGTTTTTGCAATTTGAGTAACACCGTTCTCCAGCTCTCGAACGAACCTCCCTCTTACAGCCTCCTCAACCCTTCCGGTTTCAGGAACGATGCATCCGCCTCCCGCACGAACGCCCGGATCATCTCCATAGTCTTATCGCGCTCCGCGGGCATGCGGACGCGGACGGGAAGGTAGTTCGACGCATGGTTCGCGAAGAAAAGACCGCGGGTCATCTCGGTGTGGCTGAGCATCTCCGCGAGTTCCGAGAGGAGAGCGAAGGCAGAGGGAAGGCGAAACCTGCCCTGCTGCTGAAGGTGATGCAGCGGCGTTCCTTTCACCACCATGGTCGTGAGAACGCCCACATACTCGGGGTCGATGGCGGAGAGCAGCTTTCCAGTCAGCCGGGCATGTTCTTCGCTCCGGTCAACGCCGCCGATCCCGAGCAGGACCGTGACGGAGAGCTTGATGCCCGCATCCTTGACGCGTTGACCAGCCTCGGCCATCTCCGCCGCTGTCACGCCCTTTTTCATCCATCCGAGCAGTTCGTCGTCCCCGCTCTCAAGGCCGAGGTACAGGATGACGAGCCCTGCTTCCCGGAGCTGTTGCAGTTCGACGACCGATCTTCTCAGGATGTTCTGCGTGTTGGCATACATGCCGATCCGCTGGAGCCTGGGGAAGGAAGAACGCAGGAGCGAGAAGAGCGCGAGCAGGTCGGGAAAGGGAGCAGCGAGCGCGTCGCCGTCGGCAAGGAAGATCCGCCGCGTGTCAGCAGAGGCCGGCAAACAGCCGCGGATGTCCTGCTCAAGCTCGGCGAGGCTGCGAATGCGAAAACGCTTCTGTTTGTAAGCAGGACAGAAGATGCACTCGTTGTGGGAACACCCGATGGTGTACTGGAGGATCAGGCTGTCGGCCTCGCTGGGAGGCCGTATGACGATACCTTCATATTCGGGCATATACTCTCCCGGGGAATCGGATCAAGCCTACCGCAAATGCACCAGGGAAGCAAAGGAAATCTGAGGGGGAAAGTATACAAGGGGTCACTGCTTTAACCGTGGCAGCATTGTCAGGATCAAAGAAGCGACCACCGATATTCCCGCATGGTTCGCGAAGAAAAGACTGCGGGTCATCTCGGTGTGGCGGAGCATCTCCGCGAGTTCCGAGAGGAGAGCGAAGGCAGAGGGAAGGCGAAACCTGCCCTGCTAGGGAATCGAATCAAACTTTTCCTATTCTCCGCCGAACATTTCCACGATCTTCCTTACTAAGGCAGGCAGCGACGGGTCCCGTGCTCCCATGAGAAGAACGCAGTCTCCTGCTCTCGCATCGACTTTCAATCTGTCCAACAAAGCGCCGCGATCTTTGCCGGATTATGCGCAAAGTCGTCCACCACATGCGCGTACAGTCTGGCACAATCTGACAGTCTGGGGTCACTTCATTATTGAGATGTCTCGTCTCCTTTATTGCAAATGTAAATCTTTTATGCTACTGTAACTCCTCATTAAATCCAGAAGACGGGCAAGGGCGGTATTGATTCACGGTATGGAAATAGTACTCGCGACGCGAAATAAAAAGAAGGTCGATGCCTATCCAGGGAGCAGCCATCACGCCTACACCGGGAGGAATAACCCCTCAGCTATCACGCGGCAGATGCGGGATACGACGCAGGAG
>JANPMZ010000020.1:0-2815 GCA_031427195.1 Nitrospirota bacterium | reverse complement strand
GACCATTTCACGGCCCGGATGAGCCGCGAACACAATGACGCCAATATCCTGGTCATGGGTGAGCGCGTCATCGGCAAAGGGGTCGCGTGCGACATCGTGAAGACCTGGCTTGAAACGGAATTCGCCGCCGGCCGGCATCAGTTGCGGCTGGACAAGATCACGAACATCGAAAAGACTGTTAGTAAGTCCTAAAAGCCGTCTTTGCGAGCGTAGCGAAGCAATCTCGCAGTTCATAGGAGTAACGTCGAGATTGCCGAGTCGCTCCGCTCCTCGCAATGACGGCAAAGGGAATTTTTCCGAAACCATCAAAGATTCTTTACTACCAAAAGGAACGAATCATGTCAGAACTCAAAGCAGCAGATATCGATGTATACAACGCGATCAAAGGAGAGGAAGAGCGCGAGCTTTCCAAGATCGTTCTCATTGCATCCGAAAATTATGTGAGCCAGGCCGTGCTCGAAGCGCAGGGCTCGGTATTCACGAACAAGTATGCCGAGGGATATCCCAACCGCCGCTACTACGGCGGGTGCGAGTTTGCCGATGCCGTGGAGCTGCTGGCGATCGAACGCGCGAAGCAGCTTTTCGGCGCCGAGCATGTGAACGTCCAGCCCCATTCAGGGTCCACGGCGAACATGGCCGTATACTTCAGTGTGCTCAAGCCCGGCGACACGATCCTTGGCATGGCGCTGCCGCATGGCGGACATCTGACGCATGGCGCGTCGGTCAGTTTCTCCGGTCAGCTCTATAAGTCCTTCTCCTACGGGGTGGATAAAAAAACAGAACTGCTCGACTACGACGAAATGGAGCGGCTTGCGGTCGAGCATAAACCGAAGATGATCGTGGCCGGCTACAGCGCCTATTCCCGCATCCTCGATTTTGCACGGTTCCGGAAGATCGCGGACAAGGTCGGCGCTTATCTCATGGTCGATATCGCCCACATCGCCGGCCTCATCGCGGCGGGTGTGCACCCGAGCCCGGTGCCCTATGCTGATTTCGTTACGACCACGACGCATAAAACGCTGCGCGGCCCGCGCGGCGGCATGATCATGTGCAAAGAGCAGTTCGGCAAGGCCGTGGACAAGGTCATTTTCCCGGGCATCCAGGGCGGACCACTGGTGCATGTCATCGCGGCAAAAGCGGTCTCGTTCAAGGAAGCGCTCCAGCCGGGGTTCAAGGACTATCAGCGCCAAGTGGTGAAGAACGCCCAGGCGCTTTCCCAGGTGCTTGTGGCCGACGGCCTCCGCATTGTCTCGGGCGGCACGGACAACCACCTGATGCTCGTGGACCTTACTCCCAAGGGCATCACGGGCAACGAGGCCGAGAAGGCGCTCGATGCGGCGGGCATCACCTGCAACAAGAACAGCATCCCTTATGACCAGAAATCGCCGGTGGTGACCAGCGGCATCCGCCTCGGCACGCCGATCGTGACCACGCGCGGTATGCGCGAGCCCGAAATGAAGTTCATCGGCGACCTTATCTGCGAAGTGCTGGCGAACGGCAAGTCGCCCGAGAAACTTGAAGCGATCAAGGCGCGGGCCAGCGTGTTCTGCAGCACGTTCCCGCTGTTTGCAAAGTGATTTAATTGACCTTGAGAAACTGCAAAGGATTTTGACACTGATAACGGCTGATTGAACTATGATAAGGGCGGATACAGCCCGATCATGTTTTTTCATAGCTCTTATCCGCCTTGATCCGTGTCAAAGGTTTATAGTTATGACGATAACGCATGTCCGTCCCTCCTGGGACGAATATTTTATGGAGATCGCGCATCTCGTAAAGCGGCGCGCAACCTGCCTCCGCCGCCAGGTCGGGGCCGTTCTCGTCAAGGACAAGAACATCCTCGCCACCGGGTACAACGGCACGCCGTCGGGCATTGAACACTGTCTTGACCGCGGATGTCTGCGTGAGCAGATGGGCATCCCTTCGGGAGAGCGCCATGAGATCTGCCGGGGGCTCCATGCCGAACAGAACGCCATCATCCAGGCTGCCAAGCACGGAACGAACATCGACGGCGCTACGCTCTACTGCACGAACCAGCCCTGCGGCATTTGCGCAAAAATGATCATTAACTGCGGCGTCAAGCACATCATCTTCGAAGACGGCTATCCTGATGCGCTGGCTGCGGAGATGTTGAAGGAATCGGGCATCAAGGTAACGCAGTATGTGAAGGAAGTAAAATCGGGAAGTTAGGAAGTTAAGAAGATGGGAAGGTAGAAAAGGACGCAGCTGCCCAACTTCCCACCTTCCCAACTTCGGCCTTACTCTGAACTCCGAACACCGAACTGATCTTATGCGCTGCCCCTATTGCACCAGCCTCGACAATAAAGTGGTGGACTCCCGGATGGGGAAGGAAGGCGAATCCATCCGGCGGAGACGGGAATGCCTCAAGTGCGAGGGGCGGTTCACGACCTATGAGCGGGTCGAGGAAATGCTGCCGCAGGTCATAAAAAAGGATTCCCGGCGCGAGCCCTTTGACCGGCTGAAGATCCTGAGCGGCCTCAAAAAAGCCTGCGAAAAGCGCCCCATCAGCATGGAGATGCTCGAAAAGACCGTCGATGAGATCGAAAAAGCGCTCCAGGAAAAGGGGCTCAAGGAGATTCCGAGCACGGTCGTGGGTGAAGAGGTGATGGAGCGTCTGCACAAACTGGATGAGGTCGCCTATGTCCGGTTCGCCTCGGTCTACCGTTCCTTCAAGGACATCAACGAGTTCATGAGCGAGCTCAAGGACATCCTGGGCAGCAAGGAAATGAAGGCGCTGAAGGACGGGGCTTAAATTTCGGATTGCGGATTTTGGATTTTTCGTAACTACTCAGGT
>JANPMZ010000019.1:0-4465 GCA_031427195.1 Nitrospirota bacterium | reverse complement strand
GTCATAATACTTCAAATTTAACCGCAGAGACGCTGAGGCGCAGAGAAAATCTTTATGATGCTCAATATGCATTTCTCAGCGTCTCCGCGCCTCTGCGGTAGATAATTTTTTATTTACGGAGGCCTCGTATGATGAAGCGTGTATTCAATATAATTCTTGTGATGGTTGCGTCAACTCTGCTCTTCGCCTGTGCGGGCGAGAAGCTCGAACTGAAAGTAACGGCCCGCCTTGATGGCCAGCCAATGGCACAGGCCAAAGTGACGGTGGACAACGAGGAACAGGGCCTGACCGGTACGGATGGGATCTTTTCCAAGACGATCAAAAAGAAGCCGGGCGCTGAGGTGGAGGTGGCCGTTGCTGCCAAAGAGCAGTCTGGCTACCGCATCAAGCCCTGGAAGGGCGCCTTCCTCATGAAACTGCCCAAGTCCGGCGCCGTCGACACCTATGCCCTTGCTGCCGATATCGAAGCAACGCGGTATATCACGATCAAGGCAGCGGAAAAGGGGGTCCCGATCCAGGACGCGGTCGTCATGATCGCGGGCACGGAGGCAGGCAAGACCGACGCGCAGGGTCTGCTCGTGTACGAATACAAGGATCAACCCAAAACAGGTCTGGACCTTGTTGTGACGAAATCCGGGTATGCCGCCTGGCGCAAGACCGGTCCGGTGGAGCCGGGCCAGACAATCGAGGCCGCCCTCTCCCGGCGCGTGATCGTTACGATCAACGCGCTCATGGAAGAGTATGGCCAGACGATCGGCATACCGGGCGTTGTGGTGAGCATCAATAAAAAGACAGAAGGGAAGACCGACGCCAAGGGCGTCTTTACCTATACCTTCGATGGCGAACCGGGCAGGAAAGTGCCGCTCTCTCTCTCGGCTCCCGGCTCCATCCCCGAGACGTGGAACACGAAGATCACTCTTGAGGGAGAGGTCACTATCGATCGCTATTTCTACCCCGCCACGCCTAAGCGGATCCGGGTCGGCATCTACCGATTCGCGGGTAACACGCCGAACGTCGATCTGCAGGATATCGTGGCCCAGACCGAGATCGCCCTGGCAGCACAGCTTTTCAAGAATGCCTGCTTCCGCGAAGTGCCTTCCAAAACGCTCCAGGCGGACATGAAGCGTGCGCGGTTGAACATTGATAAAATAATCGTGAAGGGATGGCGCGAGACGCCGCTGCGCAAGACCGCGGACATGATCATCCTCGGCAGTGTTGCCAAGGACGACAAGGGCTACCTGATCGAGACCAAGTTCTACACCTCGGGCGGAAAGCTCATTCTGAGCCAGCTCGCGCGGGCCAAGAGCGCCGGCGACCTCAACAGCGCGGCCAAAGAGATCGCATCAGCGGTGCTTGAACGGTTCCCCTTCGAAGGCACGGTGGTCTCCGTTGACGACGAGCGCTACCGGATCAACCTCGGCAAGACGGACTACAAGATCAGCAAGGGAATGGACTTCACGCTCATGTCTCCGCAGTTTAATGCGGCCGGCAAGGTCGCGGGCTTTCGCGAGACCGGCAGGCTGCAGGTCAGGAAGACCGAAGGGAACGGCTCATGGACCGAGGTCCAGGACCTGAAAAAAGGCGAAAAGATCGAGCTCGGAGACCGCGTCGTGCGGCGCTTCTACCATGAAGGAGAGGAAGAAAGCAGCCGCAACACCTTTGTCCTTTCAGCCAGGGGCGGTGTGCCTCCCGACGTTTCGCCGCTTGCCGGCGTGAACATCTACGTTAACAACGAATGGCTCGGCTCGACCGGGAGCGACGGCAAGGCCGAGGTCCCGGTGCGGCTGAACAAGAACTTCATCCTGGTGCTGTACCGGCACGGTTACCAGCAGCTGACCGAGACGGTGAAGATCGAAAATAGCAAGGACGCGAAGGAGTTCACGCTGGCCGTTAATAACGCGGTGTTCAAGGTCGAATCGGAACCATCAGGTGCCGACGTGTTCGTCGATGGAGAGAAGATCGGCACCACGCCGCTCCGCGAAGGAAAGCCCGTGACCCTGGGTTTCCATACGGTCAGGGTCTCGGTCGGCGGGGACTACCGCGACTGGGAAGAGGTCGTGGAGTTCTCGAAGAAGGAAGAGAATCGCACGGGCAGCTCGATGATCAATCTGCCCAAGGATTATCTGAAGATCGGCGCACGGGCGGAGCAGAAGGGCGACTTCGACGAAGCGATCAAGGCATATCAGAGCACCGAGAAAGGCCATCCGGACTATTCCGAGACCCACCACCGGCTGGCGCAGGTCTACTTGGACGATAAAGGCGATTTTGGCAATGCCATCCGCGAGTTCGAGAATGTGCTGTCGCTGCCCGAGAACCAGCAGCTGGTGTTCAAGCAGTTCTCCGTGGCTTTTATGAACCTGGGGCACGCCTATTATGAAAATGGCAGCGCGCTGGTGCAGAAGGACAAGGACGCGGCTGCACTGAGTTTTGCCAAGGCCATCCAGAACCTCCAAAAGGCAAAACAGAACACCCGGTTTTTCCCGAATGACCGCTATGACGAGGCCGTGCACGATACCTACTATTACACGGCCTTGTCGTACCACAAACTGTATCAGCTCACCCGGAAGGGCAACCTCCTGAATGACGCCAACCTCGCATGGCGCGAGTACTTTGATTTCTTCCCCAAAAAACTCGAAGGGAACAGCACCTTTGAGCAGGCCCGCGCGTCTGCTCAGAAATACTGGGACCAGATCAAGGACCTCTAGGACGTGCAGGAGGATCACGGCGTGAAGGTAAGGAAGTGTTTTGGCGTTCTGGGCGCTGTTCTGATGATGCTGTTCCTGCCGTGTGCAGGGATGGCCGACGGTCCTCTTTCGTCCGCGAGCACCACAACCGCCCCGGGATCCGGACAGAACGCAGCCGCAGCGCCGCTTTCTGCCGCACCTGCCGAGGTTGTATCCGCCGTGACCGGAACGGAAGCAAAGCCTGAAGAAAAAAAACCCGCTGCCCTGGAACCCCTGTTCGTCAGGCCGTTGACGGCCGTCGAACAGGGGCGCAACGATTCGAACCCCCAGTGGTCGCCGCAAGGCACGCTCATCACCTTTGAGCGGAGCGTGGGTGATAAACGCGAGATCCGCATCATGCTGCCCGATGGTACGCCTGTGCAGACGGTCTATTCCCTGCTTTCATCGGGTGGTAGTAACGTGAAGTTCTTCTTCCCTGGCGTATCGGAAGAAACAAGCTACAACGCCGGCATCAGCTGGTCGCCCCGCGAGAACGGCTTCGTGTTCATGAGCAACGGCGGCGGGGGCAACTACGACCTCTACTTCCAGGATCTCGGCGCGGAGGTCGCGACGCGGCTTACGGAGCATAAGGAAAAGGACGGCCAGGCGCAATGGTCGCCCGTTGCAGACCGCCTGGTGTTGGTGTCGGGACGTACCGGCAATGGCGACATCTATATCATGGACTTGCTGTCCCGGGCGCTCATGCGCCTGACGCGGGGAGGGAAAGCGTACCTCTACCCCCGATGGTCGCCGGACGGCGAAAAGATCGCCGTGATGCACGGAAGCAACGAGAACCATGACATCCTCGTTATCAATGACGTGGGCAAGCCGACGGAGTCGCAAAAGCAGCTGACGTCCTGGGCCTATGACGATCTGCGGCCGGTCTGGTCGCCAGACGGACGGAAGATCGCTTTTTATTCCAATTACAATGCGGCAGAAGACCCCAGGATCTGGTCGATCTTCGTGATTGCCGCCGACGGCACGGACCCTGCCGGAGGAGAAGGTCTTGCTGCAAAGGCCGTGGCAGCGGACATCATCCCGGACGTGGAGACCGGGCCGGCCTGGATGCCCGACAGCAGCCGCATCGTTTTCGTGAAGAACGACCGGCAGGAATACAATCCGCTCTATATCGTCGATGTGGCGCAAAAGACGATCATGCCGATCAAAACGGATACGAAGATGAACCACGATGTCGCGTGTTCAGCGGACGGGAGCATCGCGTTTCGGGCACAGGTCGACCAGTGGGACCAGATCTATATCATGAAACTGAAACAATGATAAACGATACCGTAGGGGCGGGTATTTACCGCGAAGGCGCGAAGGTCGCGAAGACGTCAAAAACAAAGGGCTTTAGTCTTAAGATAAGATTTCCAAGGTTTCCTTCGCGACCTTCGCGCCTTCGCGGTGAAAAGATTTTGGTTCCGGTTTGTCCGGGTTAGGAGTTAGCATGGGACGTTTCGCGTTATTCCTGGTATCGATAAGCCTCATGGTCTCGTCGCAGGCTGCTGCCGCCGACGATGTTTTGACCCGTGCGGTGAAACTCTACGAAAAGCGGCACTATGACGAAGCTGCCGGCCTGCTCCGCTCGAGCGCAGCGTCGCTCGGTCCGGCCAAACAGGGTCCGGTGAACCTTGCGCTGGGCATGACCTATTATAAGAATGCAGTGCTGCACCGTGAGCTCTACCTGGCCTCGGCGTGGGCCTCGCAGGACTATCTGAAAAAGTTGTCTGCTCTCCGCGGGA
>JANPMZ010000018.1:0-4572 GCA_031427195.1 Nitrospirota bacterium | reverse complement strand
ATTCAGGCCGGCAGCACGATGGTGCGGGTCGGGACGGCGATTTTTGGCAGCCGATTTTGACCTTTGCGAGCCGCTAAGGGAGGTGTCGCGCTTTCAACCTAGAAACAGCAGTTGGATGCGCCCGAGTGTGCCGCGAGCGGCGGGCCGGGCAAGGCGAGACGAAGCAGCGCACTCTTGTGCGCAATGAGGAGCAACGCAGCCAGGATCGTCGGGCGCGGTGCAATCGGGTGCATAGCGCTGTCACCTGAAAGGTGAAGACGAACGAAGGAAAGAAAAGTCAATATCCATGCGGTTTTGGAGATGTTTACAAGCGGTCAACTGCTGTTTCTAGGTTCAACCCTTACGGCCGGAGTTTTTCAATGCCCATCATGCCCACCTCGCCCCGTTTGCCCTTTCCCTACCGCCCCGAATCAGACGTGGTAGCCAGCCACCTGCAGGCTATGGCCGGCGCAACCCTGTCCACCATCTACCGCGGAACCTTCATAAACGGCGCTATCTCCGGTGTTGAGCTGGTACTTGGCGTTTCCGTCTTATTGTTCGAAAGGGTCAATTTTGACGTTGACGTCAGTCCCGACGGCAAGCTTGAATTGAAGAAATAATGGAAGGCCAGGACGTTGAAGCATTAAGTCGTAGCCGCCACCCGGTTGTCCTTCTTGGTAAAGTGAAGGAAAAATTGGTGCAGCTGTCAAAGAAGTACCATGCCAATGAATAAGCTCATCTGTCAACGCGTATCCATAACTAAACTCTGAAATGTCTGGCTTCATGGCATTCCTCTGATGGTGAACCTCAATTTCCGGACGATAACTTGAGATGCTGTTCTTTAGAGTTCTGTATACTTTTTCGCTGAACCTTTCGCCTTCTCAATAGGATACTTCGCTTCGTTCACAGCGATTTTCTTTTCGACCTCTTTCAGCAAGTCGACCTGATATTCCTCGCTGAGATAAGTGAGGAAGATGAAAATATCAGCCAGCTCTTCTTTTACGTTCTTGAGTTCTTCGGTAGAGAGGTTGCGGGACTGCTCGGTCGTCTTCCAGAGGAAGTTTTCAAGCAGCTCCCCCGCTTCAATGGAGAGGGCTTCGGCGAGGTTCTTGGGATCGTGGAATTGCGCCCAATCACGCTCGTTCCGGAATGAGAGGATCCTTTTCTGGATGGATTCTAAATCAGCCATGACCCTCCCCGACCGCTATTAATCCCATAATAATTCAGCACTTTACTACAGGCAGTCGGAAAAGTCCAGACATGTTAAGCAGACATTGCCTTACAGCAACTCATAAAATGGAATGAACGTACTCGTGTTTTTCCCAGCCTCGCGTCTTCATGCGCTCCAAGAGATACGATCCACGCTTCCTTCGGCTGATACTTACGACAAAGACATGCGTTGTTTTATATACGAGAAAACACAAAGTCAAGGTTATTATTGCTCGCCGGAGAGTTGCCCACTATAGTGGTCCATGTTGGGAGATTTTTAAGAAAACGACAAGAATCGCTGGGCACGTGGAAGGTATCTCAATTAGAATAATATCGTAATTCACCAGGGGTGTTCTCTTCTCCCCGCTACCCTTAAATTCACAACCATTTCTTCCGCCTGAAAAAGACCAGCATCCCCACGGCGATCGCGGCCATAAGCGTCAGCGATATAAAATAACCATAACGCCACTCAAGCTCGGGCTGATACTTGAAGTTCATGCCGTATACGCCGACGATAAAGGTGAGCGGCATGAAGATCGTGGCAATGATCGTCAGGACCTTCATCACCTCGTTCAGTCGGAAGCTCACGCTCGAGAGGTACAAATCGAGCATGGTCGAGAGCATGTCCCGGTAGATCTCAACGCTGTCGATGACCTGGACCACATGGTCGTACACGTCACGCAAATAGGGCGCGGTGGTCTCCTGGATGATCGGCGACTCCCGCCGTTCAAGAGAAGCGATCACCTCCCGGAGCGGCCAGACCGCCTTGTGCAAGAACAGGAGCTCCCGCTTCAGCTGGTAGAGCTGTTCCATGATCTCCCTACCGGGGCTCGCAATGAGCTCCTCCTCGAGCTTATCGATGCGTTCACCGAGCTTTTCCAGGATCACGAAATAGCCGTCCACCAGCGCGTCGAGCAGCGAATAGGCGAGGTAATCAACGCCCCGTTTGCGGATCGTCCCGCGACCGGCCCGCAGCCGGTCACGGATCAGCTGGAATACATCGCCCCTGATGCCTTCCTGGAAGGAAAGCAGGAAGTTCGGTCCCACGATAAGGCTTACCTGCTCCGGAACAACCTTCCCCTCCTTGTCATCATAGGTCAGCATCTTGACGACCACGAAGAGATATTCACTGTAGTCCTCCATCTTCGGACGCTGGGCCACGCTCATGATATCCTCGGTCACGAGACGGTGCAGGCCGAAGCACTCGCCCAGCTTCTCGATCATGGCGGGATCGTGGACGCCGTCCACGTTTATCCACGTGGCCGAGGGCTTGTTCCGGTATGGAAGGCACTCATCCACCGTCTTCAGGGGCCGCTCTTCGAAGACCTGCTCGTCGTAGTCGATCAGCGTGACCTCGATTGCTCCTGCCGCCTGCTCACCGGTATACACCAGGGAGCCGGAAGGAAGCCCCACCTTCTTCATTCTGCGCTTCGACATTCTTGACATAGCACCAGTTCTTTTGTTTAAAAAAACCTTGGACACGGATAAGATCGGATAAGAACCGGATAACGGCGGATTTTTCTTTGGGAAGGTTCACCCTTCGAGGAATTCGAGCTTTATCCGCCCTTATCCGCTGTCAATCCGATTTTTCCGTGTCAAAGACTTTTCAGATTTATGCCCGGTCAATAGAATTCCTTCAACGTTTTCTCGATCCTCGCGCCGGGGAACTGCTCCTGCCTGACCAGCGGCATGGCGGCAAGGACCGGCAGCCGTTCCTCGAACGTCGGACGGTTGTGTTGGTAGATAATGCCGATCGGTATTCGGTCCCCCCACTCAAGGGCTTTAACGAAAGCTTCTTTTCTGTCTGTAGGATCGTAGCCTGCTTCAAGATGATAGACCCGCTGCTTATACCACTCATAGGTGTTCACCTTGTTGAACGAGACGCAGGGTTGCAGAATATCGACAAGGGCGAATCCGTTGTGCTCCATGGCGGCTTTCATGATCCCCTTCAAATGCTCCGTGTCTCCGGCAAAGGCCCGGGCCGCAAAGCTGCAATCGAGCGCCACGGCAAGGGCCATGGGGTTGAACTGACCGGACATTACGCCGAAGGGCATGTTCTTCGTTATTGTTCCTTCACTCGTGGTGGGCGAGGCCTGTCCCTTGGTCAGACCGTAGACCTGGTTGTCGTGGACAAAGAGCTTAACCCCGACGTTCCTGCGCATGGCTGCCATGAGGTGGTTCCCGCCCTCGCCGTAGCAGTCGCCGTCCCCGGTCGTGACGATCACGGGCATGGCATGGTTCGCCAGCCGTATGCCCGTGGCCACGGGAAGCGCCCTTCCGTGCAGGCCGTTAAAGGTGTTGCACTTCGTGTAATGCGGGAATTTTGCGGCTTGGCCGATGCCCGAAACGAGCGTGATCTGGTGCGGCTCAAGGCCGAGCGCGACCATAACGTCCTTGAAGGTCTTCAGGATCGGGAAGTTGCCGCACCCCGGACACCAGGCCGGGACTTGTCCTCTAAACGTTTCGAAGGTGCTCATGAAGTTCTCCTGTCAGACGCTCGACCGTGAACGGCCTGCCGTCGAACTTGTTGATCTGCGCTCCAAACTCATACCCGGTCTCAACCTTCATAAGCCGTGCGAACTGGCCGGTCGCGTTCTGTTCGATGCAGACCGTATGCTGCGCCTTGTCAAGGTACGCAAGGTAGTCGAACTGCTCCCGCAGCGGGAAGGGGAACAGCTCGCTGAAGTGGAGCATTGCAATGCTGTAGGACCGGGACAGGACGTCCACCGCCTCACGCATCAGGCCGTACATTGAACCCCAGCCCACGATAACGATGGCGGGATCAGGTTCTCCGTAGAGAAAGGGCGCGCTGATCTCGGACTGGATGAGCGGCAGCTTTTTGAAGAGCCTTTTTTCCATCATCGCGTTCCTGGTTGCTGCGTCTTCGATGAGGTGGCCTGATTCGTCATGTTCGTCGCTGTCCGTGACCACCAGGTGTTCGGCATCACCCGGCACTCCCAGCGGGGAGACACCGGTCCCGGTAAAAACATGCCGCTTGTATTCAGTAAGGCTCTTGAACGCTTCTCCGCGAAGCCGGTGATCGGTGGACGTTAGCGTGCTCAGATCAAGGCCATCGAGGGTCCACTGTGAATCCGAAAGATACGTATCGAAAAGAATGAAGGAGGGGATCTGGTATTTTTCCGCCAGCTCAAAGGCCTTGTTCGTAAGAGCTACGGCCTGGCGCGGTGTGCCCGGCGCGAAGACCACCCGCGGGAACTCGCCGTGGCCGGCAGCGAGCACCATGGAAAGGTCGCCCTGCTCGGTCTTCGTAGGCAGCCCCGTCGCCGGCCCGGGCCGCTGGCCCAGGGCGATCACGATCGGCGTCTCGGTCATAGCGGCAAGCGAAACTCCTTCGACCATGAGGGCAAAACCGCCGCCGGACGT
>JANPMZ010000017.1:0-6936 GCA_031427195.1 Nitrospirota bacterium | reverse complement strand
GGTAACCGCGATCAATTGAGGCCCCATGACCTCTGACGCCGCGCGAAGCAGCAGTGAACTGTCAACCCCGCCTGAATAGGCAAGCACGGCAAGCTTCATCTCCCGGAGCAGTTCCCGGAGGCGGTCCCATTTTTGTTCTCTGATCATTCAAGCGATAATAACATAGCTGAATCAACAGTGTCAACAAAGGACTGGGACGGACCGGTGACAACCTGAGTTACTTCTTCACCAGGGGACCGCTGCAGCCCATCTTTGCTGATATGGCATTGCCGGCGTCGATGAGCATGGCTACGATTTTGTTCTTTTCGATCCGTTCGTCGGTCAGACGGCTTGCCGGCGCCACAATGCCCACGGCTGCAATGACCTTCTTTGAAAAATCCCGGATCGGAGCGGCCATGCTGCGCACTTCCAGTTCAGCTTCCTCATTCTCCAGCGCGTATCCCCGCTCCAGCGCCTTCTTGAGGTCAGCAACCAGGACCGCACGGCTGGTGATCGTCTTCGGGGTGACGGCTAGCAGTTCGCTCTCCGGGTACATATGTTCCACATCTGCAGCAGCAAGCTGGGCAAGCTGGATCTTTCCGACGGCTGTGCAATATGCCGGAAGCATGGCCCCGATGCGCGACACGGCCCGCACCGTCCGGTCGGTCTCAACGCTGTCCATATAGACCACTTTATTGCCGCGCAGCACCGCCACCACCGCCGTCTCTCCCGAGGAGGCCATGAGGCCCTCGAGGATCGGCCGCGCCTGCCGCCGACACTCCCGCTGTTCGATGAAGATCGATCCCAGCTGCAAGGTCTTCGGGCCGAGGCGATAGTTCTCGGTCAGAAGGTTCTGCTCAATATAGCCCCGGTGCTCAAGCGTGGCAAGCAGCCGGAAGACATTGTTCTTGTGCAGTCCCAGCCGTTTTGACAGACCGGTCACGCCAAGCTCATCCTCGTTCTTCGTAAAGGACTCGAGGATGTCCAGCGCATGCGACACGGACTGGATCGTGTAATTATCTTTTTCTCTTTTGATTGCCACGTGTCTTGTCTCCTCTTCAGTGCATTACTTGAGCGATCCCGGCTTGTCGCCCTTTTGGACCGGGTTTCCGCGCAACAGCCAGTCAGGCAAACAAGGAGACAAAGCTTAATAAACTTATAAATAACCGCGTGTTGCGCATATTTCAGTCCTCTATTATTTTTAAAACAGGTGTTTAATTTAAGGCAATGGGCCATCTTTGTCAAGAAAAAATGCACCAAAAAAAGTATAGATCCCTGCTTCATGAATCTATGCCGCACTTCGAACATGCACAGGGGGAGAAGGAACAAGGCTTATTCGGGTCAGGAGCGATGCGAGGCTTTTCGTTCCGCTGTTTTCATCCGGGACAAGGTCCCGATCTCCCTTGAGCGGCTGATCATGGATCCCGACGAAAAAAGCAGTCTGTCCGCGGTGATCAGTTCCCGTTTCAAAAACGTATCATCCGAGAGCGAAAGGCCGGCTCCCGTTTCCAAGGCCGGCGACAGTTCCCTGGGCCAGCACGCGCCCACGGTGAGGGTGTTATACGCCGGCACGACCGTTCTGATCTCGTTCATGATTTCGGCGGCCGAAGCATACGTCATCGGGACGCCCATGGTCCGCGCCAGATTCTGAAGGATCATCCAGTCCGGTTTAGACTCTCCCAGGGGTTCCTCCGCTTGAGCAAGAGACCGCAGTCTCCGCTCAAGATTCGTGACCGTACCGCTCTTCTCAACAAAGCTTGCCGCAGGCAGCACCACGTCCGCGAGCTTCGCTGTTGCGGTCAGAAAAATGTCCTGCACGACCAGAAGATCCAGGCTTTTCAGCATTAAGAAGATCTCAGGCGAATTTCCTATCGGGTCGTCTCCCATAATGTAGAGCGCTCCAAGCGTGCCCGCTGCTGCCGCGCGAAGCATCTCCACAGCGTTCATGCCCTGCGTCTCAGGCGGATTTATCTCCCGGTACCCCGGATAGTAATTCGGAAGAACGCCCATATCAAGCGCTCCCTGGAGATTGCCGCGTCTGATAAGCGGAATAAAGGTCGTCTGTCCCAGCAGGCGCGCAAGGTACTGCGCACGGTCCACCACCACGGGAGAAAGTTCCGCAGGCAGTACGATCGATATGGTTCGCGCCTTCATGAGCAGGCTTACGGCCTCGGCGATCCCTTCGCTCTTTGCACGGGCATCACCGCCGATCGCGGCGATCAGTTCGCTGAGCGCGATCTCCGCGCTTCCCGCCTTCAGCTTGACCGAAGCGATCCGGTTGAGCTTGCCAGGGCCGCTGTTCAGGAGGATGAGGTCCCTCCCCTTTTGGTTGATCGCGCGCGCAATCTCAATACCGGTAAGAGGATTGATCTCCGCCACATCAGGATCGAGGACGAGAATGACGTCGCTTTCGCCGAGGGAGGCGAGTTCCGCGGAGAATATGGCGGTATTCAGGCCACGGGGCATCTTGAGCCGCGCAAGCAGATCTACGTTATTAGTGCCGATCACTGAACGCATGAATTTCTGGAATACGTAATTGTCCTCGTTCGTGGTCCTGATCGAGCCCAGACCGCCGATGGCTGCTGCGCCGCGCTTTTCCTTGATTTTTTTCAACTCAACGGCAATATGCGACAGCGCCTCGCCCCACGTGCAGTCGACGAGGACGCCGTCCTTCCGCATCTTCGGGACGAGCAGCCGCTCCTCATGATGCACGGCATCCCAGCCGAACCGACCTCGCGCGCAGAGATAATTGTTCCGCGCCGGGCTGACCCGCACAACCCTGCCTTTGCGGGTCAGCAGTTTTATGGGGCAGCCGTTTCCGCAGTACAGGCACGTCGATAGAGTTTCCTCCAGGCTCCACGTCCTCGCCTTGTGCTTGAACTGTTTCGAACTGAGCGCGCCCACCGGACAGATCTCCACGCACTCTCCGCAGAACTCGCATTCCAGCGGACGGTCGCAGGAGGTGCTGATGCGCGATTTGCCGCCGCGCCGGGTGAACGCCAGCGCGGTCACGGCGTTCTGCTCTTTGCATATCCGGACGCACTTGCCGCACAGGATGCAGCGGTTCGCGTTCCGTTCGATGACTGCCGATGAAAGGTCGGGGGGGAGTTGTCGTTTCTCCTCATCGAATTTGCTCGCGCCGAGCCCATACTCATGCACAAGGTCCTGGAGCCGGCAGTCCCCTGCCTTATCGCAAACCGGACAGTCGAGCGGATGATTGATGAGGAGAAATTCGAGGACCGCCTTTCTAGCTTCGATGACTGCCGGGGACATGGTCTCGATCACCATGTTGTTGGCCGCAGGTGTTGTGCACGAAGCGACCATTCTGCGCGGCGTGCCCATCACTTCGACCATGCAGATCCTGCACGCTCCGTAAGGATGGAGTTTGTCGTCATGGCACAACGTCGGGACGCGCGACCCCGCGGCAATCGCCGCATCGAGGATGGTGGCGCCGGAAGGCACGGTTACGATCTTGTTATCAATGGTCAGTGTAGGCATGGTGAATGTTCAGAAACCGCTCCCCCGTGGATCAGTGCGTTAACCCTTGCATGGCTTTGCATCACATCCGTCCTTGCGGATGCAGCGTTCATAGTCTGCCCGGAAATATCTGATGCTCGACAGCACCGGCTGCAGCGCGCCTTCCCCGAGGGGGCAGAAGCACGTTCCCTTCATCTTTTTGCAAATATCGAGCAGCACGTCAATATCGTTCTCCCGGCCCTTACCCGCGACAAGGCGCTGGTAAATCCGCGAAAGCCATCCCGTGCCTTCGCGGCAGGACGTGCATTTTCCGCACGATTCATGCTCGAAGAACCTTGCTATCACGGCGGTCGCCTTCACCATGCAAGTCGAATCATCCATGACGATAACCGCGCCCGAACCGAGCATGGACCCGGCGGACAAGAGCGAATTGAAATCCATTTTAACGTCGAGGTGGTCCGGCGTGAGCATCGGCGTGGATACGCCGCCGGGAATGATCGCCTTAAGGCGCCTTCCGCCCCTGATGCCGCCGGCATGAGTATAGATAATCTCCCGCAGGGTCGTGCCCATCGGGAGTTCATACCCGCCCGGTTTCATCACCGCGCCGCTTACGCTGAAGATTTTCGTTCCTGTCGAGCCTTCCGAACCGATCTGCGCGTAGGCCTCGGACCCAAGCGAAATGACAAAGGGTACATTGGCGAGCGTCTCCACGTTGTTCACGACCGTGGGCATGCCCCAGGCGCCCGCATTTGCCGGAAAGGGCGGCCGCACGCGGGGCTGGCCGCGTTTGCCCTCAAGCGATTCGATCAGCGACGTCTCTTCGCCGCAAATGTACGCCCCGGCGCCGCGGTGCACCGAAAGGTCGAACGCCACTCCCTTTCCCCGGATGTTGCTTCCCAGAAATCCTTTTTCATACGCCTTGGCGATCGCGCGGTTCAGTATGCCGAATGCGACGGGATATTCCCCACGAAGATAGATGTAGCCCCGCACCGCGCGGATGGCATAGGCGGCTATGATCATGCCTTCGATCAACAGATGGGGGTCCTGTTCAAGAATGAACCGGTCCTTAAACGTCCCCGGTTCTCCCTCATCAGCGTTGCAGATAAGGTATCTCGGCATCTTCGGGTCCATTGCCGCAAAGGACCATTTCGTGCCGGTGGGGAAACCCGCGCCGCCTCTGCCGCGAAGCCCTGAACGCTTCATTTCGTCAATGACGTCAACAGGCCTCGTGGCATACGCCTTTTCGACAGACGCGTAAGCTCCGTGCGCCATGGCAACGTCGATGTCCGCGGAGTTGGGAATGGAAATTCTTTTCAGGAGCATTTGGTTCATGGATTCGTTCTCACCAGCGACCGGTTTGATCGACATCACGCGTACCGTGCCAGGAGCTCATCGATTTTCTCCGGCGTCAATTCGCCGTGATACTCATCGTCCACCAGCATGGCCGGCGCTCCGTCGCACCTGCCGATGCACTCAATCCGCTGGAAAGAGAACCGCCCGTCTTCCGTGACCTGTCCCTCCGCAACGCCGAGCTTCCGACTGAGATGCTCGATGATCGATTCCGCACCGAGGAGCGAACAGGGCAGGTTGTGGCATACGGAGATCACATGCCGTCCGCCGGGCTTCCAGCGAAAGAGCGCGTAGAACGTTGCCGCGCCGAATACGTCAGACTCCGGCACGTCCAGCAATTCCGCGATAGGGCCCATCACCTCAGCGGACAAATGGCCTGCTTCCTCCTGGACGAGGTGCAGGGCGGGCAGCACCGCAGCGCGTGCGTCAGGATATTGCCTGCGCGCCTCCCGGATGCGCGCTATAACTCCGGGGCTGAGCATGGCTACCTCTTTGTTCTGCCGAACATATACCCGGCCATATCGACATAACTCGCGTTCATGTTCCTGATCACCGCACTGATCTCATGGACGATGTTGATCATGACCTTGTACCCGATGCGGGGATAGGACTCAACGACCAGTTCGAAGTCGGGACGCTGGAGCGATAGTACGACGGTGCCGTGCTCCGCGACGATGGTTGAGGCGGAATGCGGCTTGCGATCGAAAAAAGAGAACTCTCCAAAAAAATCCCCTTCCCTCAACACCGCAAGCGTCATGGGATCGCCGTCGGTGCTTGTTTTGATCACATCCACCTTGCCCCGGCGAATGATGTAAACACACGCACAGCCCACTTCGTTCTCCCGATACACCACGTGCCCCTCAGGAAACGTGTCGCCGGTCATCGCAGTTCCGATGATTACGAGCTCCTCGCTGGCCAGCCCCTTGAACAATGATATTTTTTCAATGTCCCTGCTTTCAACCATAACACCCTCCCCGAAGTTTCTTCCTGAAACGTAGTTTGAAAACGAGCGGACGCTCTCAATCTATGATTATCAGGCGATATACAATTAGGATTAATCTACTCCGCTATAATGATCTTGTAGGTAACATAATTATTTTTGGAGGTCAACACTATTTCTTAAATAGGTCTATAAATATTTCAGATTGAGAGGACAGTACCTTTCGGAAACTCGCCCTTCTGGCTCAGACAGTCCGAAATGCTTCACCCTCGGACTCGGTCGCCAGGCTAACTTTTCGCATAGGAACCATTACAAGAGACTCCGATTCAAGTCTTTACCCCAAACCTACCAACCAACTATGATGGACTCGTAAGAAGTCCCCACTGCCGTCATTGCGAGGAGCGGAGCGACGCGGCAATCTCGATTTTTCAGGCAGATACGAACTGCGAGATTGCTTCGCTTTGCTCGCAAAGACGGCTTTTAGGACTTTTTACGAGATCGTCAACTATGAGGCGTGAACAACTTATCGCACCTTTATTCTGTCAATCCAATAGTCCGGCTGCCTGTGCAAATGCGCGAATGCGAGAACAACGATTGTATTTTCCTGAATGGACTAGAGGATCTTAAAGGGGAATTTATGAACGATGTACCGCCGGATTTCTTTGCGCTCTGGCGGCCATGCCTGAGGGTATTGCTGAATGCGGATAAGGGAATACCTGATCTGTTCCTCGAACCGGGTTCCTAAGCCTGGCTGTTCAATTTCATAAAACTCTTTCGCCTCATCATATTCCCGACGGGCAATTTCGAGAGTTTCCATGATCATGATTATTTTTGATGAACATGTCCTCGAAAGAGACAGTTTTAATTTTACCTGCTTTGTAGGCCTTGAGTCTTTTCTCAGCTTCAACCGCCCATATTTTATCAATTTTGGGATCGGGAACATCAAGGCTCTTGAGCAGAGCTTCGATCACGATGGATTTCTCCGCAGGCTTAAGATGTAAGGCTTTTGAAATGATAGTTTTTGTTGGCGACGTGTTTACACCTCGTATTTCGTCAGTTGCAAAATTATATCACAGGGTGCGGGAACATAGCAATATATTCTAAACCAGCGAATTGCGTCGGATTTCAAATTGCTCTACCCGACCTACGGGCTGGCAACACAGACGGATTGAACTGACCCCCGTTCCTCT
>JANPMZ010000016.1:0-6921 GCA_031427195.1 Nitrospirota bacterium | reverse complement strand
GAAGCTGCGTTCTGGAGCGCAGAGCGCGTGACCTTGGTCGGGTCGATGATGCCGGCCGCGAGCATGTCCACGTACTCTTCCTTCTGTGCGTCGAAACCGTAGTTCGGCTTGTCGCTGGACTTCACCTTGTCCACGATCACCGACGGCTCGAGCCCGGCATTGTTCACGATCTGGCGAATCGGCTCTTCAAGCGCCTTCTTCACGATGTTAACGCCGATCTGCTCGTCGCCGGAAAGCTTCATTTTGTCGAGCACCGGGATGCAGCGGAGCAGCGCAACGCCGCCGCCTGCAACGATGCCTTCTTCCATGGCCGCGCGGGTCGCATGGAGCGCGTCCTCGACCCGGGCCTTCTTTTCCTTCATCTCCGTCTCGGTTGCCGCGCCCACGTTGATGACGGCAACACCGCCCACGATCTTGGCGAGCCGCTCCTGGAGCTTCTCTTTATCGTAGTCAGACGTGGTATCGGCGATCTGCGCCTTGATCATCTTTACCCGGCCCTGGATCGCGTCAGTCTTGCCCGCGCCCTCAACGATCGTGGTGTTGTCCTTGTCCACGGTGATCTTTTTTGCCCGTCCGAGATCCGTAATCTTCACGTTCTCGAGCTTGATGCCGAGGTCTTCGGAAATGACCGAGCCGCCGGTCAGGATCGCCAGGTCTTCGAGCATTGCCTTGCGGCGGTCGCCGAAGCCCGGGGCCTTGATGGCGCAGATCTGGAGCGTGCCACGCAGCTTGTTCACCACCAGGGTCGCCAGGGCCTCGCCCTCGACGTCCTCGGCAATGATCACCATGGGCGCGCCCAGCTTTGCGGTCTGCTCCAGGATCGGGAGCAGGTCCTTCATGCTCGTTATTTTCTTCTCGGAGAGGAGGATGTAGGCGTTCTCAAGAACGGCCTCCATCTTGTCGGGATTGGTCACGAAGTAGGGAGAAATGTAGCCGCGGTCGAACTGCATGCCTTCCACCACGTCAAGGCTGGTGAGCATGCTCTTGGCCTCTTCCACGGTGATTACGCCGTCCTTGCCGACCTTGTCCACGGCCTCGGCAATCAGATCGCCGATGGTCACATCGCTGTTCGCGGAGATGCTGCCGACCTGGGAAATCTCCTTCTTGTAAACGACCTGCTTGCAGATCTTCTTCAGGTTCTCGATGACGGCTGTAACGGCCTTCTCGATGCCGCGCTTCAGGTCCATGGGGTTGGCGCCTGCGGTTACGTTCTTCATGCCTTCGCGGTAAATGGCCTGGGCCAAAACCGTCGCGGTCGTGGTGCCGTCGCCGGCGACGTCCGAGGTCTTGGATGCAACTTCGCGTACAAGCTGGGCTCCCATGTTTTCATAGGGGTCCTTCAGCTCGATTTCTTTTGCAACGGACACACCGTCCTTGGTAATGGTCGGCGCGCCGAATTTCTTGTCGATCATCACGTTGCGGCCCTTGGGGCCGAGTGTTGCCTTTACCGCGTCCGTCAGAACGTTCACGCCCTTCAGGATCGCTGCACGCGCTTCCTGGTCGAACATAAGCTGCTTTGCCATATACTTTCCTCCTTAGGAACTTTATTGTTTAGTCCGTAAAACGTGAAAGGTGAATGGTGAATGGTAACAGCCTGACTTCTCACTTCTCACGCTTCACTTTTCACGAATGATCTAGCTCAGTATCCCCAGTACGTCCTCTTCTTTCACAATGAGATACTCGGTGTTGTCGATATTGATCTTTGAACCGGAATAGCGGTCAAAGAGCACCTTGTCCCCGACCTTGAGCTGCTTCACTTCCTCGCCCACGGCCTCTATCTTGCCCGACTGGGGCTTTTCTTTTGCACTGTCGGGGATGTAGAGACCTCCCGCAGTTTTGTCCAGCTCCTCGGTATAGCTTACAAATACTCTGTCCTTCAACGGCTTGAATTTAACGCTCATACTCGCAACTCCTTTCGTGGAAAATAGTATCCTCTAGCTTACGGGCTTCATCATATCATTAGCACTCGTCAGAAGCGAGTGCTAATATATTGCTTGGGCTGGAAAAAAGCAATAGCTGATTTAAGGCAAACAATGCTGTTTTTGACGATAATAGCGCCATTTTAACCAGATTTGCCTCGATTTCCGATGTTTTTATCGCATTGTTATAAAAAGTAAAAGCAGGGCATAACGCCCTGCTTTTACAATCAGTTACTTATTTTTGCGCTGCTATTTATTTTTCTTTTTCTCCTCTACGGGAGCAGTCTTTACCGGCATATTTTTGAAAACGTCTTCCGCCTTCGCCGCGGTTTTCAATATCTCGATCGCCTTCTGGAGTTGGATATCGTCCTTGTCGTCCTTTGGCGCGGCCTCGAAAGCGAACCCTTCTTCCGGTGCGGCCTCTTTCTGCTTCGGCTCCTTCTTTTTCTCATCCTTGACCGTATCGTTCTTCAGATGCCGATCAAGGTCCTTCTCCCTGACGATCATGTGTACGGCATCCCCGTTCTTCGCCTCTTTAACAACCGGCAATTTTACCTCGATGTCGGGGGTGATGCCCACATTCTGGATCGACCGGCCGCTCGGCGTATAATACTTTGCCGTGGTCAGCCGGAGGCCGGTGCCGCTGTCCAGCGAGAAAACGGTCTGGACCGATCCCTTGCCAAAGGTCTGGGTGCCGACGATCAGCGCCCGGTGAGAATCCTGCAGCGCCCCTGCCACGATCTCTGAAGCGCTCGCGCTGCCGGTGTTCACGAGAATGACGATCGGGTACTCCCGGGGAGCCTCTTCGCTCATGGTGAGATAATCCTTCCGGTCAGCGGCCTTTCTACCCTGGAGATAGACGACCAGCTTGTCCTTGGGCATGAACAGTCCGCTCACATCGACCGACGCATCCAGGATCCCTCCGGGATTATTGCGCATATCGAGGACCAGCTTTTTCATACCCTGTGACTCCAGGTCCTTGAGCGCTTTCTCCAGCTCTACCCCCGTTTGTCCCTGGAACTGCGTGATCTTCACATATCCGATGTCGCCTTCCAGCATTTTCATTTTGACGCTCTTGACCTTGATGACGTCCCGGGTGATCGCGAATTCCTTCGGCTTGTCCCATCCTTCGCGGTGGATGTAAAGCCGTACCTGCGTGTTCTTGGGACCGCGCATTTTATCCACGGCTTCCTCGATCGACAGGTCCTTGGTCCATTCATCGTTGATCTTCAGGATCTTATCGCCTGCCGCAAGTCCGGCGCGGTCTCCCGGTGTATCTTCGATCGGCGCAATGATCGTCAGCTGCGCGTTCTTGATCCCGATCTGGATGCCGACCCCCTGGAACTCGCCCTTGATGTCCATGCTCATTTCCTTGAAGGCCCGCTCGGCCATAAAGGACGAGTGCGGATCAAGGCTCGACACCATGCCCCTGATGGCGCCCTGGATCAGCTCCTTGTTGTCCGGCGCCTCCACGTAGTTGCGCTTGATGAGCTCCAGCGCCTGCGTAAAGGCCTTCAGTTCGTCGTACGTATCGGACTTGGCCTGGACCAGCCCCTGCCCGATCAGAACGCCAGTCAGCAGCAGCGCCAGCGCGGCGACCAGAAACTTCTTTTTGTTGATCTTAATCATGTCATCATCCTCCGCATCGTTATGCATGGTTTGCCTCCGGAATGGCTATCGCGAACGACCGGCCTGCCCCGGCCGCCTAGTGCTTCGTCAGCCAGGCCAGGGGATCCTGCGCCTCGCCTTTATAGCGTATCTCGAAATACAGCTTGGGCCCTTTCAGGCTTCCCGTATCGCCCACGAGGCCCACGGCCTGCCCCTTGCTCACCCGGTCGCCCTTGGTCAGGGCTATCTGCTCCAGATTACCGTAGAGCGAATACAGACCGGTGGCGTGTTCAATGATGAGAAGCTTTCCGTACCCCTTGTACCAATCCGCAAAAGCGACCTGTCCGTCGTTGATCGCCCGCACCGTATCACCTTCGTGCGCTCCGATCTCGATGCCCCGCCTGAAGATCATGGTCTTGAATTGGGGATGGCGCTGCATCCCGAAGCGCGTCAGGACCTGTCCGGCCACCGGCCAGGGGAACCGTACCGTACCGGCGGCCATCACGTTGCGTTCCGCCGGCTGCTTCCGGGCCGTCCTTCCCTCTTCTTCTTCCCGATTGATCATGGTCCAGAGGCTGGCAGAGGATTCTTCGAGCTCGCGCAGCGTCTGTTCGTACACGCCTTTTTCGCTCCTGACCGAGTTGAGTATCCCCGCCTTTTCCCGACGCCGGGCGATAAGCCCCGCCTTCTGGGCCTCCACGGCCAGCTTGCGGCGGGAGATTTCTTCTTTCCTGCCCGCGGTCTTTGCCTGGAGGGCGGACAGCCGGTCCAGGGCGATGCGGTACCGGCTGATGACGGCACGGTCACGCTCGGCAATGATGCCAAGGTACTTGAGCCGCTTCAGCGCCGTATAAAAGCTGTCCGAGGTGAGGATGGCCACCGCATAACTGCTCCGGCCCATCTTGTACAGCGCCCTGACCCGTCGGCCATAGGACCGCTGCAGGCCGTCAAGCTCCCGGCCCATCTCCGCGCTGCTCTTTTCCATCTCCCTCAGGGAGTCTTCCGCATCACGAAGCCGCGCACGGTTATCGGCAAGCTCTTCTGCCCCTTGCTGTATGCTCCGTTCAAGCTTCTCCAGTTCTGCAAGGACCGAACGCTCCCTGCGACCGGTCCGCTTGAGCTCGCGTTTTTTTTCTTCCATCTGGCGCTGGATGCGCAGCAGTTCATGCTTGCTGCTCTTCGCAGGGTCTTCGGCTCCGCATACGGAAGAGCTCCCCTGCACCAGGCCCAGGGCAACCAGGAAAAAAATCATGCTCAGGCGCGGGATCGTCATTGTTGTCGGCAACAGATACACAGCATCCCATCTCTCCGCGGCTGCCGCTGCCCCCTTCTATTCCAGGAACTTGCCCACGGACACCAGGCCTCCGGCAAATCCGAGCAGGCCGCCGCCGGCGATCATCGAGGCCACTACCGGGAGGGGCAGAAAACCGAGGCCCGCGGTATGCGACAGAAACAGGACAGCCTCGCGCGGAAGCGCATAATACAGGCCCGCCAGAATGCCGATGGAGAGGGCCGCGCCGAGCATCGAAAGCAGCATGCCCTCGATCAGAAAAGGCCCCAGGATGAACCCGCGGGTGGCCCCGATCCACTGCATAAGCTCGATCTCCTGCCCGCGCGAGTAGAGAGCGAGCCGAACGGAGTTCGAGATGATGAACACCACCGACACACCGAGCAGCACTGCGATCGCCGTGCCGCCATAGGCGATGAGCTTGAGCAACCCGCCCAGAACTTCCGCGCCGTGCCGGCCATAGGAAACGTCTTCCACGCCGGGATAGCCGGAGAATTTGTGCGACAGCGCTTCGAGGCGGCCGGCCTGCGCATAGGTGCGGTCGACGTTCACCTCGTACGAATCAGGAAGCGGGTTCTGGCCCAGCCCTTCAAGCAGCGCCTCCTGCCCCTTCAGTTCTTTTTTGAACACACCCAGTGCCTGCTCTTTGGACAGGTAGGTCACCTTCCGGATGCCCGGTTCCGCCTTCAGCCGGCCCAGCAGGAAATCCTTCTCGTGCTCCGTTAGTCCATCCTTCAGATACACCGACACCTCGAGGCGTTCACCCATGACCTGGACCGACGCCTGGAGGTTAAAGAACATCAGAAGAAAAAAGCCCACGATCAGCATGATCATGGTGATCGTGCCCACTGCAAGAACGTTCACGAGGCTGTTGGCGCGAAGCCCCCGGAACGCCTCGGCGATATAGTAGAAGAGCCCATAGCCTTTCACGGTTCCCCCCTGCGCACTGCCGGTCCGTCCGGGCCCTCGTCCACGGGCGGGCGGAGGGAAAGCGACCATTGTACATGCCGTTTGCCGTCATCGGTCACCCGGCCCCGCTCCATGGTGATGATCCGGCGCTGCATCTTTCTGACCGTTTCCCAGTCGTGCGTGGCAACGAGGACGGTCGTACCCTTCATGTTGACCTCCCGGAAAAGGTCGAATACTTCCTTGCCGCTCTGCGGGTCAAGGCTGCCCGTGGGTTCATCGGCGAGCAGGACCTGCGGCTCGTTGACGAGCGCCCGCGCTACAGCGACCCGCTGCTGCTCGCCGCCGGACAGCTTGAGCGGCGTCAGGTGCATTTTGTTCTCCATGGAAACTTTTTTAAGCACCTGGTAGGTCCGGCGCTCGATCTCTCCGTAGGGAGTGCCGACCACCTTAAGGGCAAGGGCGATGTTCTCGTAGATGGTTTTGTGGGGAAGGAGTTTGTAGTCCTGGAACACGAACCCGATGTTGCGCCTGAGATAGGGGATGCCCGACGGGCCGAGCCGGTGGGCATTCATGCCCTGAATGATGATCTGGCCCTCGTCGGCGCGCTCCGCGCAGAAGAGGATCTTGAGCAAAGTGCTCTTTCCGGCCCCGCTGGGGCCCGTGACAAAAACAAACTCTCCCTTATCGACAGAAAAGCTGATGTCGCGCAAAGCAGGGACGCCTTCATAATATTTCGTTACCCGGTAGAGTTGAATCATTCTCTTAGTGATGAGGGATATGCATCATCAATGACGCAGGAAACTGTTTTTTATTCCGAAATCCGCAATCAGAATCATCGTTTCTTTTTTATCGCTTCCTTCGCAGCAACGCAAAGGTCCTCCGGCGACAACCCGTAATGCTTGAGCAGTCCGTCGCTCTCACCCGAGGTCCCGAAGGTGTCCTTGATGCCGACGCGCACGAGCGGCACCGGCTGAGACTCGGAGAGCACCTCGGCAACCGCACCGCCCAGGCCGCCGATGATCGAATGCTCCTCCGCGGTCACGACTGCGCCGCAGCGTTTTGCCGCTGCAATGATCGCAGCCGCGTCGATCGGTTTTATCGTGGACATATTGATCACGCCTGCGTCAATGCCGTCGGCTTTCAGCAGGTCCCGCGCCTTGAGCGCTTCGGCGACCATGAGGCCCGTGGCGATGATGG
>JANPMZ010000015.1:0-2474 GCA_031427195.1 Nitrospirota bacterium | reverse complement strand
GCCCATATCGGCGGCAGGGGGCTTGGTGTGGAGCTGATGAAGGACCACTTCACGCTCGACCCCTATGATAGCCGCATGCCGCTCATCTTTGCCGTTGGCCCGCTCTGCGGAACACCGGCGCCGGCGTCGTCGCGCATGTCCGTGGTTTCCCGTTCGCCGCTCACCAATGCGATCACCGACTCCTCGGTGGGCGGCACGCTGCCGCTCAAACTCAAGAACGCAGGGTACGACTGCCTGGTGGTGACGGGCAAGGCAAGTTCTCCGGTCTATATTGAGATCAATGACGAGGCGGTGGCGATCAGGGACGCTTCCTTGCTCTGGGGCAAAGGGTGCCTGGAGACCAATCAACTCCTGGGAGCATCCGGCGCCGTGGCCTGCATCGGCCAGGCAGGCGAACATCTTGTCCGGTTCGCCAATATCATGATCGGCGGGGCCAATTCCGCGGGCCGCGGCGGCCTCGGCGCGGTCATGGGGGCGAAGAAGCTGAAGGCACTGGTTGTGAATGGATCGAAACGAACGTCCATTGCCGACACAGCAGCCTTCAAAAAGGCGCAGGACGATGTGATGCGGTTGCTGCGCGCTTCGCCGGTGGTCATGGGTGAACTGGGGTTGGCCGAGTACGGTACCGCCACACTCGTTGACATCGTGGGCCAGCGCAGGATGGCGCCTACGGAGAATTTCAAAAAGACCTTTTTCCCGGACGCCCGCGCCTATTCCGGGCCGAGTCTCAAACGGGAATTCGGCGCCAAAAAGCACGGCTGCATCGGCTGCCCCATCCAGTGCAAGAAGGAAACGTCCTGCGGCAGGCCTCTGCCCGAGTACGAGACCCTGTCGCATTTTGGCGCCCTGAACGGGAACGCCGATGCCGAGTCCATCGTGAAAGCAAACGTGCTGTGCAATAATTTCGGCATGGACACGATCACCGCGGCAGCAACCTTCGCAGCCTATGGCGAGGCGCGCGGCAGCTTTCTTGCGCCCGACGAGATGCTCGACATGCTCCACAAGACCGCGACCCGCGACGGCATGGGCGACCAGCTTGCCGAGGGCTCGAAACGGCTCTGCGCGTCCCTCGGCAAACCGCAGTTGTCCATGAGTGTCAAGGGCCTGGAGCTTCCGGCCTATGATCCGCGCGGCTCCTACGGCATCGCCCTGGCGTATGGCACGTCAACGCGCGGCGGCTGCCATCTGCGCGCTTATCCCATCAGCCAGGAGATTCTCAGAAAGCCCGTGGCCGTCGACCGGTTCAGCTTCGACGGCAAGGCGCGCATGATCAAGATCGCCGAGGACAATAATGCCATTGTTGACTCGCTCTCCATCTGCGCTTTTGCCTTCCTGGGTGCGTCCATTGAGGAGTATGCCCAGGTGCTTGCAGCGGCTACCGGGTTACCGTTCACCGGTCAGGGGATGATGAAGCTCGGCGAACAGATCATATTGGCGGAGCGGCGATATAACAAGGAGAACGGCTTTACCCGCGACGATGATCTCCTGCCGGAGCGTTTTTATACCGAAGCGGGAACTCCCGGCGAGGGCATCCTGATACCGCCCATTGACAAAGCACGATATATTGCTGAGCTGGATAAGTATTATCGCATGAGGGAGACAGGGCAGAATGTTCTTTAAGCGATCCGATGCGGAACAAACAAAGCTCAGCCATGCTGACCAGGCCGTTGCCTGCTTCAAGCAGGGGACCAACTGCTCTCAGGCACTGCTGTCAACCTATGGCAAGCAATACGGTCTTGATCCGGAGCTTGCCTTACGAGTCTCCGGCGCTTTTGGCTCGGGCATGGGCAGGGGAGAGACCTGCGGCGCAGTGACCGGCGCGCTGATGGTCATCGGGTTGAAGCATACCAAAGCTGCCGGGAGCAGGTTGTTTTCAAAAGACAAGACCGGGGATGTCGCCCATGAATTCATGGAGAGGTTTAAAGCCCGGCATGGGACGGTGGTTTGCAGGGAGTTGCTGGGATGCGACGTGACCACAGCGGAAGGGCTTAAAACGGCGAAGCAGGAAAAGCACTTCAAAAAGCGCTGTCCCGGGTATGTGAAGGATGCGGCTTTGATACTTGAAGAGCTATTGAAGGATTGACTACGAATCAGCGTTTGTCCATTTGTCTTATTTCGTAACTACTCGGGTTAGCCGCGAAAGAACGCAAAGAGCTCAAAAAATACAGTAACTATTCTGCAATCAGATCAGGCGCATAGATGTCTGCGTCGTAGGGGCGCAATGCTTGCGCCCTTGCTGCTGTTGCCATTGCCACCAGGGCGTATGCAATACGCCCCTACAAAAACGATTGCCGGAATGACAGGATTTTGCTCCATGCTGAATAGTTGTGTTAGGTCGGGTAGAGTGAAGCGTAACGCGACATCATTCGTCTCATCTATTTGAATGGCAGGTTACTCAGTCGATTGGGGCAGTAAGCTCGCGGGTGACTGCCGTTTATTGTCACTCAAGGCTGACGATATGCGCCCATTATGTT
>JANPMZ010000014.1:0-7567 GCA_031427195.1 Nitrospirota bacterium | reverse complement strand
GCAAGGCCGCGCGGATGCACTTCCCAGCCGATATGGGTAAGACCGTGGCCGTCAATGTCCAGATGCCTGAGCTCCACGCCCATTTTTCTGAAGGGATTGAACCGAAGATGGATGCGCGTATAGTAATTCACCCCGAAGAAGTCGAGCTTGTCCTTGATCGGGACTTCTATTTTCACAGCGCGGGAAAAAGGAAATTTGACGATGAAAACGCCGGTCCGGAATGCATTAATGATCGAGTGATTGTAGAAATAGTTCGCCGTCCTTTTCAGAAGACGGTCGAGGGGGTTCCATTTTTTCCAGGGAGCGAACACGGACATGTTATGCGCTATGCTGACCTGCGCCTCGGGAACATAGCGATGGATGATGTCGTAGGCTTTGCCGTGGCAGGTAAATATGTTCTTTAACGCAACAAGGGAACGGGGAACGTCCCGCAAACCCGGCGGTGTACACCCGTCCAGGTACCCGCCGATCAGGATGACATAGGGTTCATTGAAGGTGATCCAATACCGCACATGCTTGAGCGACGAAACCATCTTCTCGGTGTAGCGCAGGAATTTTTCAACAGACGCGCTTCGGTGCCAGGGGCTGCGCTCCAGAAACCACTTGGGGTGGGTGAAATGGTGGAGGGTGACCATGGGCTCGATGTTATAGCTTCGCAGGATATCGATGATCTCCTGATAATGCGCGATGGCCTCTTCATCCCACGTGTCCGGCCGTGGTTGGATCCTGCTCCATTCGATGGAGAAGCGATAGGAATTAACGCCTAATTCCTTCAGGAGCTTGAGATCATCCCGGAAAACAGCATAGTGGTTCGTGATCTCGGGGATGTCGCTTAAAACCGGATCCCAGGTGGACCAGTCAGCGTTCGGCGAACCCTCGAGTTGAAACGCGGATGTGGCAACGCCCCACTGAAAGTCCGGGGGGAAGGCCGGCTTCCTCACTGTTTCGTGCATCCCGATTCCGCTGTCTCCCCCTGTTACCGCCAATAGAAAACCATGAACAGCAGTCCTGCCAGGGAAGCGGCGAAAATGAGGATTTCCTCGATTCTTTCAGGAAGCTGCTTCTGTGCGTTGTTAGGCATGGGCCACCTCTTTTGTATCTGTGCATTTTTCCGGTGAGAACACCACCGCAAGCGTCCGGATGCCGCCGATTACCAGGATCAGCGCCGCGAGCGCCATGATCATCCCAGCCTCCAGCGTATGTTGATAAAGCCCGACCATGATCTCGCGCAGGACAAAGACCAGCGCCGCGTCGGTGATAAAGGTGATCTTGAGCCGGTGCACGGTGAAGTATTCTATGAGGCTCCTGAGCAGTTCGATCACGATGAACATGGAAAGAATATTGGTTACCATCATGTCGAAGGCGGCAGCAAGCGTCTGGCTTCCAAACACCGCGCGCAGGTCAAGAATGACCCGCGCGATCCCCATCAAGAGGGCAATGATCACGATCGGAATCATGAATTTAATCAAGCTGTCGACGATCCTGGTGAAGTATTTCATGTGCATTGTCCTTTAAAAGCCAAGGAGACTCCTCGCGTCTCTGCGTCTCTGTCTCTGTATGGGGAGTAACTTACTCTCTTTTTATTACAGGAGAATGACGGTTTGATTAAGTGTTAATGAAAAAAATTCAGCGCATCCGGCTGGGGAGCGCCGAGCGTCCTCGTATGAGGGATCGGTGACGGGCAGGTCAGGCGTACTGTGCGCCTAATAAGAGGAGAAGCCGGATGGTTTATTGACGGGACAAGGTATTGGCGGTGACGGAATTTACACCAAAAGGGCATATCTATTCAGACATAATTCTAATAAAGCACATTTGGTCAATGAAGTTTCGGGTTTATCTCTGATAAAACCGGGTGCGGGAAAAAGGCATCAACTCACCTGCAACTTCACCCTCGTGCCTTTCTCCGGAATGCTCTCGATATGCATCTCCCAGGCGTGTGCCTTTACGGAGGCCCTCTGACTGCCTCAGTTGTCCAGGGTTTCCCTGATCTTTTTTAACAGTGCCGCCGGGGATACGGGTTTGCTGATGAAACTCACCCCCTGATCAGGGATGAGCTCCTTTTCAAGGATGTCCGCTGCATAGCCGCTCATGAAGAGCGTCTTTACGCCAGGACGTATTCTGCATATCGCCTCATACACCTCCCTGCCGTTTTTTCTCGGCATGATCGCGTCGAGGAGCAGAAGGCGGACATGGTCCTGGTTCGCTTCGAAGGTCCGTATGGCCTCTTCGCCGTCAGCCGCGGTTATGACGGAATAGCCCGCTTCGGTAAGCACCGACACGGTAAGGTCCCTTACCAGATCATTGTCCTCTGCCACGAGCACCGTTTCGGAGCCGCCCTTGACCGCCTCCGGTTGAGCAGTTCGGGGTCTTTCATTCGCCGCGGACGTCAGGAGCGGCAAGCATATCTTAAAAGAAGTCCCCTGGCCCGGTTCGCTGTATACGGCAATGAACCCGTCGTGCTGCTTGATGATCCCGTAAACGATGGACAGACCGAGGCCCGTTCCTTTGCCAAGTTCCTTGGTCGTAAAAAAAGGTTCGAATATCCGGTCCTGCGTTCTCTGGTCCATGCCCGCGCCCGTATCGGACACGGTGATGAGCGCGTATGCTCCCACTTTCCCGTAGCCGTGCATCGCAATAAAAGCCTCGTCCATCAGCGATCGCTCCGTTGTAATGGCCAGCACTCCGCCGTGCGGCATGGCGTCCCGGGCGTTCGTCGCGAGGTTCATGAGGACCTGTTCAATCTGGCCGCTGTCGGCAAGGACCGTCACGCCGGAGTGGCAAAGCGAAAGTTTCAGTTCAACGTCCTCTCCGATGAGCCGCGCAAGAAGCTTCCCGACGTTGTGGATTATCTCGTTGGCGTCAACAGGCCTGGGAACAAGGATCTGCTTCCTGCTGAAGGCAAGAAGTCCGTGAGTAAGGTGGGCCGCCCGATCCGCGGATGCGAGTATCTGGTCAACATGGGAGCGGAGCTTGTCGCCCTCCGACAGCTTCATCTTTACGAGGTTGCCGTACCCGATGATGGCCGTGAGGATGTTGTTGAAATCATGGGCCACGCCCCCGGCGAGCAGCCCCACCGCTTCTATTTTCTGCGACTGACGAAGTTGCGCCTCCAGCTTCTTGTGCTCGGTTACATCGTACGCTGTGCCAAGTCCCGCAAGGGAGCCCTCGAACTCAATAACGCCCGAAGTGAAATCAACCCAGCGCTCCTCCCCGCCCTTGGTGAGGATCTTAAACTCGTAGCGGGGCGGGAGGGATTCCCCCCACAGGCGGGCGGCGCCGCGTTCCCGCACCAGGTCCCGGTGATCAGGATGCACCACGTCCTGGAAGTTCATCCGCAAAAGCTCGTCTTCCGTGTATCCGGTCAAGCGCCGGCCCGCGGAATTGACATAGAGGAACGTCGAATCCTTATAAATGAAGATCGCCGCTGCCACTGTTTCCGCCAGCATGCGGAACTTCTCTTCGCTTGCGCGCAGCGACGCCTCACCGCGCCGGATGAGCAGAAAAAGCATGGCCGCCGTCACGGTAACGTACAACCAGCCTTTCACCATGGAGATCATGGTGATCAGATTTACGTCGCTGACAAGCGCGGTGAGCGCCGCATCGGAAAAGGCGATCCACAAGCAGCCGACCGCGGCATAGAGCAACACGATCCTGAAGGGTGTTAACGTCAGAAGCCACAATTTCCATTTGCCTTGCGACTGAGCCCGCTTCGTTGTCATAGACAGCCTCATCACTTTTCTCAAAAGAAGATGGGAACGCATTATCCTAAAAAGAGCATTTGACCGCAGAGAACGCAGAGATCGCAGAGGATGGATTTGTAGCGGTTTTGGAATAAATGGCCTGTGCGCTTGTGTCGGTGATTGAAATATTGGGCATACCAGGTGAGGAGCTTGCGCATAACGGCTGAGATGCCGTGCTTGCCGCTTTTGAAAAGCAGATGTACGTGGTTGTCCATAAGGACCCAGGCATATATAGAGCATTTTCATTCTGCAATATTTTCGCCCAAGCGTTCCAAAAAGCGCGCTTTGTCCTGGTGATCAACAAATATATCGGTTTTATCGATCCCCCGCACCATGATGTGATGCAGTGCGCCGGGGGCATCGAGTCAGGCTTGGCGTGGCATGAGGTAACTTGATACTGGAGGGTGTCGCTTGTTAAGAGTTTTGCCCTAAATGCATCAGCGTCCCCAAGACGTCCCCAAGACGCACAAGACGCACCAAGTCGCACAGTGGCTGCGCGGGAGATCCTGAAAAAGGGGAAGCGGTCGTCAACCTTGTGAAGATGTTTGAAGTCGTAGTATATTTCACGAAGCGATGCTCGTTCACTTTTTATGCATGGCCCAATCCCTGCGGCTTGCGCGTGCTTGTTCTTGATTCAGACCACGGTGCGAGCAACCTGGTCAGCTCTTCTGCTCCATCATTCATTTTCCTGCGTTTCATTTTCTTCTTTCCCGGATCATCTTCGTGTCATCGTACAGGTCTTCATTGGTCATTTCCATAACCTCTTCAAATGACGCCGCTTTCCCCAGGTTGGCCTTCATGTTTTAATTCATGACCAGAGGTTGACAAATTGCAATATTATGCTATCATAAAATTGTTGCTATATAAAACATAGTATTTACAATTAATAATTGTCATGATTTAGAAGGGATTATCCTTGAAATTCAGGATCTCATCCCATGGGCGGGCGGCAGTAGGAAAAAACTGGACATTGGTGGCGCCTATCGTGAAATAAATGCCATTATTTCAAGGCGTCGATAGACGTCATTCAGCCAATGAAGTGAGTAAATAATGCATATAATATGGTAGGCCAAGGAGGATCGGTCATGTTTAGAAACATTAAGATCGGCACTAAACTGATGTATCTCACGGCATTCACAGCGCTCATTTTGTTGGTAGTCGGAGGGCTTGGCCTGCGGGGCATGAAACTTTCCAACGAACAGGTGGAAGGGATCTACAAGGAAAATACGCTGCCAGCGATCACGCTTGGTAATATAGACAATAAGCTCGTGGACAGCGTGAAGCATATGCTTCTTGCATCCTTTCACGATCACAGACTTGAGGAGAGCGCTTTACACGAGAAGGACCATCCTATTACTAAACATTCTGATAAAATAGAGAAAAACAAAATTGAAATCGATAAGCTTTGGATGGATTACCGTACGATGAATCATGGTGCTGAGAAACGAAAACTCGTAGAGGAGTTCGATTCTCTGAAAGAGAAATTTTATAATGAAGGAATAGAACAATCTCTTGTCCTTCTTAAGACCGGGAAATTCATGGAAGCGAACATGCACACGGTCAATATGATAAACCCGCTCCTGGCGAAGATTGACAGTGTGGTTGGGGCGCTGATAGAACTTCAATCAAAAGAGGGAGCAACTGCTTTTGATAGCGCCCAAAAGAACTATACCTCCACAAAATACTTTACGATTATGTGTATTCTTGGCGGCGTAACGCTTGCCTCCTTTATGTCTCTATGGATCATTCGCAGCATCACGCGTCCTTTGAACGAAGCCGTGGCGGTATCCAATCGGCTGGCCGCGGGAGATTTAATGGTTGCTGTGGAGGTGACGAGCAAAGATGAGGTCGGCCAGCTACTGGGAGCTATGAAGTGTATGGTTGACAAACTTAAAACAGTGGTGGCGGACGTCAAGACAGCGGCAGACAACGTGGCATCGGGCAGCCAGCAGCTTTCCGCTGGTTCCGAACAGATGTCCCAGGGCACGACCGAGCAGGCTGCATCGGCGGAAGAAGCCTCATCGTCCGTTGAAGAGTTGAACGCTGCCATCAAGCAGAACGCTGACAATTCCCAGCAGACAGAGAAAATCGCGCTTAAAGCCGCCAATGATGCCACCGAAAGCGGCAAGGCTGTGTACGAAGCCATGGCCGCCATGAAAGAGATCGCATCAAAGATCTCGATCATCGAAGAGATCGCGCGCCAGACCAACCTGCTGGCTTTGAATGCCGCCATCGAAGCTGCCCGCGCAGGAGAGCACGGCAAAGGATTCGCCGTTGTTGCCTCAGAGGTTCGGAAGCTGGCTGAGCGCAGTCAGATCGCGGCAGGCGAGATCAGCCGTTTGTCTACCTCCAGCGTCGAAGTAGCGGAAAGGGCCGGTTCAATGCTGACGAAGCTCGTACCTGATATCCAGAAGACCTCGGAACTCGTGCAGGAGATCAGCGCGTCGAGCAAAGAACAGGCCAGCGGCGCCGACCAGATCAACAGTGCCATTCAGCAGCTTAATCAAGTGATCCAGCAGAACGCCGGCGCTGCCGAAGAAATGTCGTCAACGGCGGAGGAACTTTCGTCCCAGGCGGAGCAGCTCCAGAGTACCATCTCCTTCTTCAAGACGAACAATGGAGAATTGGGAACCACTCGGCGGTACGCTGGTACGAAAAAGACGGCACAGGCCTCACATCAACTACAGGTAGCCCATCTGGCAAAAGAGCCTGCTGCAAAACTCGCAGGCGTTGCGCTCAACATGAGCCATGAAGGCCGCGGCAAGGCTGACGGCAAGGATACGGAATTCGAACGGTATTGATAAGACAGGGTACAGGGTACGGGGTCCAGGGTTCGGAAAAACGATTCAAAGAAAGAGCCTGACTCCTGGACCCTGACCCCTGACCCCTAGCCCCTATGTTCTCAGGAGGAAACTATGAGCGTAGCTGATAGAGCAGTAGCGACGCAATATCTGACCTTTAAGCTCGGCGAGGAAGTGTATGCGCTTGACATTGCGAAAGTGCGCGAGGTGCTCGATTTCACGAGCGTCACGAAAGTGCCGAGGACGCCTGAGTTCATGCGGGGAGTGATTAATCTGCGCGGAAGTGTTGTGCCGGTCGTGGATTTACGGCTCAAATTCGGGATATCCAAGACCGATAAAACCATAAACACCTGCATAATCATTATGGAAGTGCGGGTGGACAAGGAAACCACGATTCTAGGCGCTCTGGCAGACTCGGTTCAGGAAGTGGTGGATCTCGACCCCGATAATATCGAGCCTGCGCCGCGGATCGGGACAAAACTCAAGACCGAGTTCATCACAGGCATGGGCAAGCAGAATGAAAAGTTTATCATCATTCTGGATATTGACAAGATATTCTCGACAGAGGAGCTGGCAGTGGTGCAGGAAGGGTAGGAGGTTGTTGCGCATTGTTCGCAGGCGGTGCTGTAAAGACGCTTATACTATGTAACTGCGGTGAAGGCGTAAACTGCCTGTGAGAGCCAGAGTCAGAAAACCGTTGACTTTGGCCGGGTGGTGCTGTATTTTACCTTCACTTATATAGCAATAGCTGGGGGAGCCTTCGGGCTGAGAGTCCTTTCGAGGACGACCCTTGGAACCTGATCCGGGTAGTTCCGGCGTAGGGAAGGCGAACAGGATGTCATCATTTAAAGCCCTTCCAGCCGCATCTTTGGAAGCGGCTTTTTGTATTTGGACCATTGGAGAACGGACGCATGAACATCACGCTGAACGGCGAAAAACAAGATGTCCCTGACGGACTTACGGTCCGGGGTCTTCTGGAGCATTTGAAGATCCAGACGGAGAAGGTGGCTGTTGAGCGGAACCTTG
>JANPMZ010000013.1:0-3674 GCA_031427195.1 Nitrospirota bacterium | reverse complement strand
CCGGAAATGCTTTCCGCTTCATTGAATGCCGGAATAATAACCAACAAGTTCATCATCAGTCCTTCAGGGCAAGCTCGGTTGCCGATAGCCCGAACACTCGGAACAGCCGATACAGTTCAGAACGCCCTATCCTTCTGAACCGCGAGAGTTCCCGCCGCGCACGGAAGACTCGCTGAACCGCCATGAGCGCGGAGCACCATGCTCGCACCATTATCGTAAAAGCCTTGAATACCGAGTGCTGGACGGCAAATTTTCCGCTCGCTCCCTGTCCCGTGAAAGCGCCATAAGCATGGACCATCAGCCGTATAAGCGTAAAATAGGGGCTTACGAGAATTAATTCCGCAGGATAGTATTTCAGCAACACCCAGATGCGGTTTCGCTCTACAAGAAAAGCTTTGAGCGGCGAATATGCCGACGATGAGGACGAATATTTGTGGTATACCTTTGCTGTCGGCACATACACACACCCCCATCCCGCAAGTCTGAACCGAAGCCCGAGATCGACATCATCCGCATAGGCAAAAAAATCTTCGTCGAAAAGTCCGATTTTATCAAGCACGGCTTTACGATACAGGGCAGCGCACCCGCTGGGAAGCAGGATCTCACCCTGTTCATCGTACTGTCCTTTGTCCGTCTCCAGCCTGCCCCTCCCCCGTGCCAGGCCATCCCGATAGATCATCAGGCCCGTATTGTCGATGATCACGGGATCATCATACGACAGGATCTTTGATGCCCACATGCCTGCTGATGGAGTCGTTTCCGCCACGGCAATAAGCTGCCCTAACCATTCGGGATCGGTCTTGGTATCGTTGTTCAATAAAGCGATGTATTTTCCGGCAGCAATACTGATCCCGGCGTTGTTTCCACCGGCAAAACCGCGGTTTTTCGTAAGCTGCACCAGCTTGACATGAGGATAGCGCTCACGGACAAACTCAACCGAACCATCCTGCGAACCGTTATCGACGAGTATTATTTCGAAATTCAGAAAGCGCTGCGCACGGAGAGAACCCAGGCAGTCATCCAGGAGATGCCGGCCGTTCCAATTAACAATGATGACCGAAACCAGCGGTTTTTTTGATGCCCCGTTTCCCATCCGCACCCCTGCCTGAGGACAGACCGCAAGCCGACAAAGACGTTGTTATCATATTCCATCAGTCCGAAACAGTCAATCACTATCATGACGAACCGATGCCGCAGCATACCACAAAGCCGACAGCAGGGAACGGAAGAGCTCAAGCGTGTACCTTTTTCCGGATAACATAGATCATCTGAAACAGCAGATGCTTCTTCTTGACGATCGCAAAATCCCTGGCTATATATCGTTCGAGTTTTTTATGATTGAACCCCAGGTGCGCATTTACACCCTGCCATTTCTTTTCGAGGTCATCGGTGTTACGGAGCAGCCCTGCCCGCACGAGGTTTCTGAACGATATTTTCTCGCGCTGCAACCCAAAAACAGCCAGTCCGACACGCTGAAGTAAAAAAGGGATGCCGATCATCTTCGGCACCGAGATCACGAGCAAGCCGTCCTCCTCGATCAGGGACGAGACGTTTTTCAAAAAATCGACTTTAGACTGATAGAGTGCCTCGCGAGAACCAATATGCTCTATAATCTCGAGCAGGTACATGATCTGATAGCTTCGCTCCGCGCCCCGCTCCTTCGGCTCATGCGTATTTATAGCTTCGCTTGACCGGACTTCCACGTTGTCAAGTCGCAATGCTTCAACCAGTTTTGTGGCGGTCTTGATGAATACCGGGTTTTTATCTATTGCAAGCACCTGTTCAAAATGCCGGGAAAGTGAGGGTAAAAAAACGCCGTCAGCGCAGCCAAAATCAATGACATTGGACCGTTTAAAATAGTCCTTCGTCAATGCAAGCGCCACCTCGAAGTGGCGTCTCTTAACGGATGAGGCCACACCGGCCCGCAGATAATTGTACTCCGCATATGTCTTGAAACCTGGAGCATACTCGTCAACATCGATCTCCGCATACGCGTCACGCGGTGGTTGCACAAAATATTTACTTCGGATCATAACCCCACGTCCTCGCCGTCTGCAGTGATGGATTCGCGTGCCCGGACGACCGTTGCGCACAGCTGGCATATCTCATTGCAACCGCAATTACTGGTCAAAAAAATATATTTTTCATTGGCAACAGCCCAATGCCGGCATAAGGTCGCAAAGATGTGTACCCAGCATGCCCGGCTTTTTCCGGACTGCGGCTATTCACCGGGAGCGCTCTCCCCGTCTTTTTTTTCCGCCGCTCTATAGCGGACGACCAGCCAAAATATAAGAAAGTACGCGATAACAGCGGCAATGCCTCCCACCACCAGCGTTCCGACGACAAAAGGCCAGAAGTACGGTTGAATGACCACATAGGCGCTGGAAAGGGTAAGCTCATTCCACGCGATCCGCGGCATGGCGAGCTCGCGGCCCATGAGCTTGCCGCCGAACCAGATGCAAAACCCGTACAGGGGCACGATGGTCCAGGGGTTATTGATAAAGGTCGCGGTGATCAGCACCAGTTTGCTCAGCCGGAAGGCCCACGCAACAATGAAACAGGATAGCAGGTGCAGACCGATGGTAGGAGAAAATGCGATAAAGACGCCGACAGCGAATGCCAGCGCCAGACGATGCGGCGTATCATTCAACTGAAAGATCGAACGAATGCGGTCCCTGAAATAAAAGCCCAATGCTAGCCTCTTACCATTCCCGTACCCTGCGCCGCTTGCTGCGCGGGCAATCGGTAAGCACGCTGTCGGAACCGTATGGTCCGGAAGGCATCCGTTGTTGCGATGATTCTAAAAGGGGATATCTATTGTTTCAAGCATCCGCTTTATATCCTCGGGCATGGTGCCCTTCATGGTCTTCGCCAGATAGGAACTGGTGGAGATGATATGGATGACCTTGATCATGAACTCCCGTTTTTTAGGGGTCATGGCGCCCAGGGTGTTCATCTTGTGGGTGTAGAATTCGCGCGAGGCCTTGCCAAGCCAGTCCTGCACCTCTTGGAGGGTCATGGTCTTCGTCTTCATCACCGGCTCCACCAGGTTGTAGCGGCTGTAGTCAAACACCTCAATCTGGTCCTTCAGTAAAGGATATATCTCGGCATAGGGCCAGGGAGCGATAGCCAGGAAGAACGCCATATCAGGATTGTAAAATTTCGCCAGCTCGAGCGTTTTTGCCATGCTCTCGGGCGTATCGTCGGGCATCCCCAGGACAAACGAGGTCTCGGATACGATGTCCTGGGCATTGATCAGATCCAGGGCGCGCTTGGAATCCTCCACTTTTAAATTCTTATTAAAGGAGTCCAGGGTCGCCTGGTTCGTCGCTTCGACGCCTACGTAGATGTGGTCAATAAGGGCCGCTTTATACTTGTCCATGATGTGCTCGTCCCGGATAATATCATCGACCCGGGTCTCCATCAGGATCTTTGTACCCACCTTGCGCTCGATCAGGAGATCCAGAATGCGTTCCCATCGTTTTCCGTCCAAGGTCGGCGTCTCGTCGGCGAACATGACCACGTCCACCCCGTAGGTATCCCGCAGATGTTCCAGCTCAGCAACGACGTGCTCGGCGCTTCGGCCCCGCCACTGGCGCTTCCAGAAGAGCTGCTGCGAGCAGAAGCTGCATTTCTGGCTGCAGCCACGAGAAGTGCTGACAATGGCCAGCACC
>JANPMZ010000012.1:0-18552 GCA_031427195.1 Nitrospirota bacterium | reverse complement strand
TTTCAAGAACAAAATTTTTGACCTCGGTCTCGCTTTTGATATAGGTCGAAGCAAACTCCACGGCCTTCTTTTTGGCATCCGTTAGTGCAGACTGCTCGGTTTGTTTCTTCGACTTATCATCGCCCATGCAGGCGGTCCCCTCGGATTCGGTGATGGTGGATTGAGCGGCATAGACGAACCCGCCATTTAGAATAAGCGTAATCAGGACGAACAAAGCTCGATGGATCATTGGCGCCTCCCCCTTTTTAATCAGCCTCATACGCGCGAAGTATGCAGAATATTCCGCGGACAGTCAAGGGAAAGTTCACCATGAATTGCTTCACCAGCCGCGGGCGCCGGATTTTGTCCTTCCTCTGCGTCCTGGTGAAAAGTGAATCAGCCTTTGGCTGTTATTTTATCTTTATAGAATTCGATGAGATCTCCAGCAACCTTCTTCGACATCCCCTGAACGAGGACCAGCTCCTCCGCCGTCGCCAGCTTGATCTTTTCCAAACTGCCGAAATGCCGGAGCAGCGCTTTTTTCCTTGTCTCGCCGATACCGGGGATATCATCGAGCTCGGACTTTATAGCGCGTTTCTCGCGCAACTTGCGGTGGTAGGTTATGGCAAAGCGGTGCGCTTCGTCCCGCACGCGCGCGACCAGGTGCGTGACCGAGCTGGCGGGTTCGAGGATGATGGGCTCCTCGACGCCCGGGAGGAACACGCGCTCGAACTCCCGTGTCGATCCTGCTTCGCCACTCCGTGCTTTCGCCAGGCCAAACACATCAGGCTCTTTACGAGATGGGGTTCTCGATCCAGGTACAGGCAACCCACCCTCACCTCTGTCCTCTCCCTGAGGGAGAGGATTTACTGATAGTATACCGAGCTCAAGGAGCACGTCAAGCGCGGCATTCAGCTGCCCCTTGCCGCCGTCGATCAGGATCAGGTCAGGGAGTATACCCTCTTCCTTCGCCTTTGTATACCGCCGTCTGATGACCTCGGCCATGCTCGCGAAGTCATCCTGACCCTCAACCGACCGGATCTTGTACCGTTTGTAGTTGCGCTTGTCAGGCAGATTATTTTCAAAGCTCACCAGGCTCGCCACCGTTTCCGTGCCCTGAATGTTCGATATGTCAAAGGCCTCTATCCTGCGCGGAAGGTTTTTGAGTCCCAACTCCTCCTGCAAGCGGAGCAGGATGCGCTCCTTACTCTTGCGCGACAGCAGATGTTCCTTGAGCGATTGAGCTGCGTTGTCAGAGGCCATCTGCACCAGCTCCCGTTTCCTGCCGCGCTGCGGGACCTGTACGTCAACGCTTGCCGCTCGCTTTTCAATGAGCCAGGCCTCGAACACTGCGCTATCCGGCATCTCCATCGGCAGAAGCACCTCGCTTGGCACGATCAGCTCCTTGGCATAGAACTGATGCAGAACGTCGGCAAGGACCTCCTCATCTCCCCTGCCCTGGACATCTTCAATATAAAAATCCTTCCTGCCCAGGAGCATGCCGTTTCTGATGAACAGCATCTGGATATCCGCGTGGCCGCCTTCCGAAGCCATGCCAATCACGTCCTGGTTCTCGAACCCCGGGGAAATGATCTTCTGCTTCTCAAAGGCCCCTTCGATCCTCGCGATCCGGTCCCGCAGCTCTGCCGCGCGCTCGTAGTCCATATGTTCCGACGCTGTTTCCATGCGCTGCTTCAGCAAGCCGACCAGGTCGCGGTTCTTGCCCTCGATGAACAACCGTACCTGTGAAACTACGTCCAGGTACGCTTCTTTGTCGACCGCGGCCGAGCAGGGCGCCATGCACCTGCCGATCTGATGCTGCACGCAGGGCCGCTCGGGCTTGTCCTTATTGAATTCCTTTTTGCAGGTGGCAAGCGGGAACGTACGGCGGATCAAGGACAGGAGTTCCCACATGCCGCCAGCCGGCACATAGGGGCCGTAGTAAATTGCACCGTCCTTCTTCAGGCCCCGGACCACATCAAGGCGGGGATATTCGGCCTTGAGGTCGAACCGAAGGTAGGGGTAGTTCTTATCGTCCCGGAGAACGATGTTAAAGCGGGGGTGGTGTTTCTTGATGAGATTGGCTTCCAGGATCAGAGCTTCCAATTCGGTGTGCGTCACAATGGTCTCGAGGTCCGCGATCAAACGCACCATGAGCTCGGTCTTCTCGCCCTTGGGACCTTTTTGGAAATACGAACGCACCCGGCTCTTCAGGGACAGAGCCTTGCCGATGTAAATAATGTGCCCCCGGCTGTCCTTCATGATATAGACACCGGGCGCATCGGGGAGGTTCTGGAGTTTTTCTTCGAGGGTCATAGCAACCTATTTGCCAAAAGTATCTTCACTCCACCTTCACCCCAACCGCCATCTCCCGCTGTCGCAGCGACCGGATCTTGTCGCGCAGTTCCGCTGCTGTCTCGAAATCCTGTTCTTTCGCCGCTGCGCGCATCTGTTTGTCAAGCCGTGCCACCAGCGCCGGGATATCGACGGTGGGAACGTATTCGCCCGCGTCCTCTGCTGCGATGGGGACCGTGAAGTAATCCTGTTCGTACACCGTGCGCAGCGCGGCCTGGATGTTCTTCCTGATGGACTGTGGCGTGATGTTGTGTTCTTTATTATACACTTCCTGCACGGTGCGGCGCCGGTTCGTCTCGGCGATTGCGTTCCGCATGGAGTCGGTCATCCTCTCAGCATAGAGGATCACTTCGCCATGCACATGCCGGGCAGCGCGGCCCATGGTCTGGATGAGCGAGCGCGTGGAGCGCAGGAACCCTTCCTTGTCAGCGTCCAGGATGGCGACGAGCGACACCTCGGGGATGTCCAAACCTTCGCGAAGAAGATTGATGCCGATCAGCACGTCATACTTGCCCATGCGCAGATCGCGGATGATGTCGACCCGCTCCAGGGTGTCGATGTCGGAGTGCAGATAAGCGACCTTCACGTTCAATTCCTTATAGTGCTCGGTCAAATCCTCTGCCATGCGCTTCGTGAGCGTGGTGACCAGCACGCGCTCGTGCGCCTCGGCCCGCTTTCTCACTTCGTTCAAAAGATCGTCAACCTGCCCCGTGGCAGGCCTGATCGTGATTTCCGGGTCCGTGAGTCCGGTTGGCCTGATGACCTGCTCGATGATTCTCTTGCCGGACTTTTCGACCTCAAAATCAGCCGGCGTGGCCGACACGTACACGGTCTGATGCACGCGCTCCTCGAATTCCTGAAAATTGAGCGGCCGGTTGTCGAGCGCGGAGGGCAGGCGGAAGCCATATTCAACGAGATTCATCTTCCTCGCACGGTCGCCGTTATACATGCCGCCGATCTGCGGAATAGTGGCATGGGACTCGTCGACCACGAGGAGATAATCCTTGGGGAAGTAATCGATCAGGGTCGGCGGCGGCTCGCCGGGAGAGCGCCCCGAGAGGTGGCGCGAGTAGTTCTCGATGCCGTGGCAGTAGCCCATCTCCTGGATCATCTCGAGGTCGAACATGGTGCGCTGCTCGATGCGCTGCGCTTCGATGAGCTTGTTGGCCTTGCGAAACTGCTGGATGCGCTCCCGAAGCTCTTCCTGGATGCCGTCCATGGCCGTCTTCATGCGCGACTCGGGGATCACGTAATGGGAGTTCGGATAGATGGCGATCTTTTCGAGCTTCCGGAGCGGCGTGCCAAGCAGCGGGTCGAACTCGGATATCGAATCGAGCTCGTCGCCGAAGAGCTCGACCCGTATGGCCGTGCTCTCGTAGGACGCCGGAAAGATCTCGACTACGTCGCCGCGCACGCGGAAGGTGCCGCGGTGGAAATCGTAATCGTTCCGCTCGTACTGGATATCCACCAGCTTTCTGAGCAAGACGTCGCGCTCGATGCGCTGCCCCTTTTCGAGGAACAGCAGCATACCGTGGTACGCTTCGGGAGAACCCAAGCCGTAAATGCACGAGACCGAGGACACGACGATCACGTCGTTCCGCTCAAAAAGCGAATTGGTCGCCGAATGGCGCATGCGGTCGATCTGTTCGTTGATGGACGAATCCTTTTCGATATAGGTGTCCGTGGTAGGAAGGTACGCCTCGGGCTGGTAGTAGTCGTAGTACGAGACAAAATACTCCACCGCATTATCCGGGAAAAGCTCCTTGAACTCATTATAGAGCTGAGCAGCCAGCGTCTTGTTGTGGGCGATCATGAGCGTGGGCTTCTGGACCTTTTCGACAACGTTCGCCACGGTAAAGGTCTTGCCCGAACCGGTAACGCCGAGCAAAACCTGGTGCTTCTGGCCCTTTCGTATGCCGTCGGAGAGCTTTTCAATGGCCTGCGGCTGGTCTCCGGTGGGCTTATACTCCGAGGTGATCTTGAATTTCGGCATGCAGAATAGTACCCTTTCCACCGGGGCGTGTCAATGAAGGAGCTCTGCCACCATCCACCATCAAAATATGTGAACCACTGGTGAAGGGTGCTTTTTACGCGATCAGCGGGTTCGTTTTATGAAAAACCTTTTTACCGTGCCAGAACCGACCGTCATAATCCGAAGTTGTACCAAAAATAGGGGATACGACGCACCTATTCCTTAACCTATCTTTCTGAAAAACTTTTTTTTGTCGGATCACCTCTGATGTAGCCGGGAGATTCCCTGTGGAGGGCAATGTTCTGCGCCTGCCCGAAGAAGCCTCGTACAAAAAACTTCTGGCGTTTTTCATTTTTATATTGTATAAAAACATGCCATGGCAAAAAAACCTGCAAAAAAACAATTACCGGTAAAAGGACGTTTCGGGGGAAAGGGCGGCAGCTTTGACCGATGGGTCATCGTCGGCATCATCGTCGCGCTCATCGCCATCGGGCTTTCCCTCTGGGGGCCGCTGCGCAAGTACCGGCCGGGCGTTGAGCAGAAGGCCGCGGAGCAGGCAAAAAAGATCGAACCGGCAATAAAGAAACAGCCGCCGGAGAAACCCGTGAAAAAAGAACGCACGGAAACGAGAATTGCCAAAAAACAGAAGGACCTTCCCGTTGTCAGGCCCGCGGAAAAGACGGCGTTCATCGCGATCGTGATCGACGATCTGGGCCAGGACCTGAGCTCAGCGCAGGAGGTCCTTGCCCTGCCCGGCAAGATCACCGTTGCAATCATGCCTGGTTTTCCCCTTTCGAAGAAAATAGCTGAACTGGCACGACAGGACAAGCACGAAGTGCTGCTTCACCTGCCCATGGAATACCGGGGCAAGAACGGAAAGCCTGCCCCAGGCATGCTGCGCTCCACCATGACGCCCATGGAGCTGCTGAACGTGATCGGCGAAAACCTGGATTCGGTGCCCGGCGCAATCGGCGTGAACAATCACGAAGGCTCATCGCTCACGGAGAACCGGGAGGCCATGAAGTTCCTGATGGCCGAGCTTAAGGCCCGCGACCTGGTGTTCCTCGACAGCCTTACCAGCGCAAAGAGCGTGGCCTATGCCACGGCCAAAGAGTTCGGCATGAAGGCGGCAAAGCGCGATGTCTTTCTTGACAATGAACATGAAAACGCGGAATACATCCGCAAACAGCTGAATGAACTAACGCGCGTTGCGAAAGAAAAGGGCCACGCCATCGGCATCGGACACCCCCACCCGGCCACGATCAGCGAGCTCAAAAAATGGCTGGCTGACGCCGAGAAACAGGGCATCACAATCGTACCGGTGTCGAAGCTGATGCAGTAAATCAGGGTCCGGGGCCCAGGGTTCAGGGTCCAGGAAAAAGCGTTTTCTCCATGACCTTGACTACTGGACCCTGGCTACTGGACCCTGGACCCCCTTATTGACCCCCATGCTAACCCTCGGAATAGAAACCTCCTGTGATGAAACCGCTGCTGCGGTGCTGAGAGACGACATTGTTCTTTCCTCCATCGTTGCGTCGCAGGTCAAGCTGCATGAGAAGTACGGCGGCGTCGTGCCCGAACTCGCCTCGCGCGAACATTTGAAGAACATCATGCCCGTGGTCCGCGAAGCTTTGGCCCAAGCCTCGGTGCAGCTTGACGACATCGGCCTCGTGGCCGCCACCTACACGCCCGGCCTGATCGGCGCGCTGCTCGTGGGCGTGTCCACGGCCAAGGCGATCGCTTACGCGCAGGGAGTCCCCTTCATCGGCGTGCACCATGGCGAAGGGCACATCCTTGCTGCCCACCTCGAATATCCCGGCATCGGCTATCCTTACCTGGCCTTGCTCGTTTCAGGCGGCCATACTGCCCTCTATCACGTCAAAGGCCTGGGCGAGTATCGGATGCTCGGCCAGACACGGGACGATGCCGCAGGCGAAGCCTATGACAAGGTATCAAAACTGCTGAACCTGCCCTACCCCGGCGGCCCCGTGATCGACAAACTCGCACAGGAGGGTAATCCCCTGGCGGTGAACTTCCCCCGAAGCATACAGGCGGGGTATGACTTCAGTTTCAGCGGGCTCAAGACCGCGGTCCGGAACCATGTCGCCCTTTTTAAGAGCAAGGACAAGGGGATCGACCCGACGCTGAACATCAGGGATGTGGCCGCAAGTTTTCAGGCAGCGGTCGTGGACACGCTCATAGAAAAAACGATGCTGGCTGCGGCAGAGACCGGCGTGGACAAGATCGTCGTCGCCGGCGGGGTAGCGGCGAACAGTTCGCTCCGCGGCAGAATGAAACAGGAGGCGGATAAACGCAGTATGACGCTCTATCTTCCTGGCATGGAGCTCTGCATCGACAACGCCGCAATGATCGCGCTTGCCGGCTACCTCCATTTTCAGCGAGGCGAGACGTCGAGCCTTGATCTGAACCCCCGACCGAGTATGCCGCTGTAACACCCTCTCAGTTACAAATCATCAAAAATTAATTTACTGTCATTGAAGCCCACTACTCGAGGATTTTATCCAGATCCGTCACTGGGAGTGCCATAACGTTCTCCGCAAGGGGATATTTTTCTTTGCCCGTATAAATAACGTAGCCCTTTTTGCACGAAAGGTCTTCCATGGCGGTCCAAAAACCCTTCGCCACCTGAGGAGTCGCGGATAGTTTTATTTCCACGGCAATCGGCTTGCCGCGGCGGTCGTGCAGCAGAAGATCGATCTCCGCACCGGCGCTTGTCCGGTAGTAATGCGCCTGCCACTCGCGGGGCACCATCCCCAGAATCTGCTCGATAACGAAGCCTTCCCAGGAGCTTCCCGCTATCGGATGAGACCGAAGGTCCTCGACCGTCGGAATCCGCAACAACGCATGCAGCAATCCCGTGTAGCGGATAAAAACCTTCAGTGACTTGACCAGCCTTTTTTGTTGCGGAATCGCTGCGCAGCAATACCTGCTTCCTGCTTGATTTTTTGCCGAGTATCAACTAAGCTTTGATCATGGGACAATCCATGCCATCGGTCTACGCCTTTCTGGAGAAACGGTCCCGGGCAGCAATCCTGATCCTGGGCTTCCTGCTCATTGCAGCCCTCGGCATCCTGGACTATATGACCGGTCCGGATCTTTCACTCTTCATCTTTTACCTGGCCCCGGTCGCGGTCGCCACATGGTTTGCCGGGAACACCGCCGGCATGACTTTATCTGTCTTGAGCGCTGTTGCCTGGTCCCTGGCCGACATTCTCTCATCCCGTGCCGGCCGCCATGCCGCCGTCCCCTACTGGAACCTGGTCATGGAACTCTCCGCCTTTTTTCTGGCAAGCTCGGTGCTGGCGGGATTGCGGTCGTCGATGCAACGGGAACAGAAGCAGGGGCGGATCGATTATCTGACCGGGGCGGTCAACAGCAGGTACTTCGCGGAACTGGCGGACCGGGAGATCCAGCGGGCGCTCCGGTACCGCCACATCTTCACCGCTGCTTACCTTGATCTGGACAATTTCAAGACCGTGAACGACAATAAAGGCCACCAGGAAGGTGACCGTCTGCTGAAACTGGTGGTATCTACCATTGCCGACTCAATACGGGCGACCGACATCGTGGCCCGGCTCGGCGGGGATGAGTTCATCATTCTGTTCCCGGAAACAGGCAGCGATATGGCCCGTACGGCAGTTGAGAAGATCAGAGAGAAACTGCTGGAACTTATGGTCACCAACAACTGGCCGGTGACATTCAGCTTCGGCCTCGTGACCTTCGACAGCCCGCCGCAGTCCGTCAACCACCTGGTCAAACTTACGGACGCGGTTATGTATGAAGTGAAGAACAGCGGCAAGGACGGCGTGAAGTGCTCGATCTACAGCGCTCCTCCCGTGGGAGACCTCGCTGAAAAATAACAGGAAGCGTGCTGCGCTTAACGCAGGATATAGACGAGCGATCCTTCTTCGAGGGCAAAAAATATCGAGCGCATTTCCCTCGGCAACACGATGAGCTGGGGTACGCCGCGGCCCGGTGCGGATGCGCTTTCGGTGCGCAGTACGAAGGTCGGGCCGAAGACCAGGGCAAACCGGCCGTCACTTCCTTCGATCTTTTTGGTCAACGCCCGCATTCCCCGTGGTACGGTCCGTATCACACGCTTCGGAAGAGGCCTGAACGTGAAATCCAGGAACACCCTCGAGCGGTATTTCAACTGTCCAAGACCGCGGGCCAAATCGAGGACCAGATACCGGGAATCCATGGCTGATAGCTGTTTCTGAAAAAGCAGCAGGTCCTGCTCAGATTTGAGCGTTTCTATCCGTGCCTGCAGCTCCCGTTTCCGGTCCGCAAGGCCGTTCTGCCCGACGTCACTCGTCGCAATCCCGTCCATTCCCATGAGGAACACTGAGAGTACCAGAAGCAGACCTGCTGTTGTCTTTTTATTCACCACAAGCTCCTGAGCAGGACGGATGGCATCCGCATTAATAGATATACACCTTCGTGCCGATCGTGACGCTTTGGTAAACGGTTTTCAGGTCGTCGTCATCCATGGACACGCATCCGTGGGTAACGGCTGTACCGAGCAGGCTTTTGTACGTCGTCCCGTGGATCTTGTACCCGTTGCCGAGCAGCAGCGAGTACTTGCCCATCACATCGCGAACGATGCGGTCCGGATCGTTCTTCGGCGGGATCGGCATATTCTCCTCCACATAGGACCAGTCCGGCCTGATCCATACCGGGTTCCGCTCCTTGCCGAGCACGGTCAGCACGCCCGTGGGGCTCTCAAAGAACCATTTCCTGCCGTTCTCATCCTTGATCAGTTCACGGCTGCCGGTGGATACTACGATGGTTTTAAGGACATGCTCTCCCTGGCGGATAAAAAGGCGGTTGCTCTCGGTGTCCACGACGAGATAGACCTCGTCGTCGCCCAGAGACGGCACCATCTGCCGCAATCCCCGGTTCTCCTCATCCAGCAGAGCGGCTTCCTGCTCCAGTGCCGCGACATCCGCGCGCAGGGCTTCGACCGTCAAGGCAGGCTGCGGTTCTTCAGCCCATCCCGTGGAGGATGGTCCGAGGTAACATGACAGCAGAACGAGTGCTGATATGGTATTGTTGAGTATACTTTTCATACGTTTGTGCATCTGAAGACCCAAAGGCTTACTTTTTCTGACACTGATTAACACTGATTTATTATGATCTGTCCGGGGTATCATATGAAATCATGCTTTTTCAGTGTCAAAAGCATTTGGCCTTTCGATCCACATCAATACCACTGAATCAACTTCAATACACTGTTTCGAATTCACTTCCGGTCTTCTAAAAAGATTTTTCCGGGATTCAGGATGTTCTTCGGGTCGAGCGCCTGCTTGATCTTTTTCATGGCAGAAAGCGCCGCTGGTGAAACCTCCATCGGCAAATAGGCAGCTTTCGACAACCCGATGCCGTGCTCTCCCGAGATGCTGCCGTCCATGCGCAGCGTGGCGGCAAAGATCTCCTGCACCGCGAGCTCGGCCTTCGGCAGGTCCGCGTCATCGATCATGATATTGGTGTGAATGTTTCCGTCGCCTGCATGGCCGAAGTTCGCGATCAGGAGGTTGTGCCGGGCCGCGATCGCTTCGATCTCGCGCAGGATATCGGGGATCCTGCTCCGGGGCACGACAATGTCCTCGTTCAGTTTTCTCGGCTTGATCGTATAAAGCGCCGGCGAAATGGAGCGCCGCAGCTTCCAGAGCCGTTCACGCTCACTGTGGTCGCGCGCCTGCTCCATCCGCGAGGCATTGCATCGGGAGACCACGGCGGTCACGCGGTCCATCTCGCGCGCAGCCGATTCAACGGTCCCGTCAACCTCAATGAGCAGCATGGCAGCCGCGCCGCCGGACAGGTCTTCTTTAAGATACTGCTCCGCGGCGCGAAGCGATGCGCGGTCCACCAGTTCCAGCGCCCGCGGCAGGACCCGCTCCCGGATAATACCGCTTGCGGCCCGCGCGGCGGAATCGATATCTAGAAAAAACGCCGACAGGGTCAGCACGCTCTCCGGCAGCGGGAGCAGCTTCAGGATGATCTTCGTTGCCACGCCGAGCGTGCCTTCGGAGCCGACCATGAGCTTCGTAAGGTCATACCCCGCCACGCTTTTGGCCGTGCGCGCTCCGGTTTTGATGATCTCTCCCGTGGGAAGCACCACCTCAAGCCCCAGTACATAATCCTTGGTCACGCCGTACTTGACGGCCCTAAGCCCCCCGGCGCACTCCGCAACGTTCCCGCCGATGGTGCAGACCTGGTGGCTGGCCGGGTCGGGCGGATAGAACAGCCCGCGCGCTTCGACAACGCGCTGCAGCTCACCCGTGACGACCCCGGGCTCGACCACGGCCAGGAGGTCTTCTTCATTGATCTCGAGGATTCGGTCCATGCGCTCCAGGGACAGGACCACGCCGCCCTGCACCGGCACGGAACCGCCTGACATGCCCGTGCCTGCCCCGCGCGGGACCACGGGAAAGCCTTCGCGATTCGCCAGCAGCAGGATCGCGGCGACCTCCTCCGTTGAGGACGGACGCGCAACAGCCCAGGGCAGCGCCTCCTGGCGCGTTGCATCGTAGGAATAGACGACCAGCTCCTCGGCGACCGTGTACAGGTGCCGTGCGCCGACGATGTTCCTCAGTTCTTTAATGATGGATGGTTCAAGCATAGTGGCGGTAGTCGATGTCCGGGAAGATATTATCGGCGTATTCTATAGTGACGAGCCAGCCCTCGTCAACAGTATTCCCCCGGATATCGTTATATAACCGGGTGAACCGGAGCAGATGGTCGTTGGTGCGCTTGACCGCATATTCGGCATGGCTGCCGGTCTTCATAATGAACGCCCAATCGGAGCTCTGGGCCAGCATAAGCTCCCGGGCCGCTTGTTTAAGCGCCCGGCCCAACAGGCCGTCGGCGTCAGGGTACGTCTGCGCAAGCTCGACCATCCGGTCGGCAGCCATGTGCAGATGCCGGTAAATCCAGTCGTTCGAGCGGTCGAGCCAAACCGCGGCATACCCTTCCTGCCCCCAGCTCGACGGAGACGGAGTCGCCACCTGGCAGCGCGGATTTTCCTGCAAATACTCGCCCGGCGTGGTCAGGCCCGGGGCCTCCTGGTCCTGAGCGATCTTCCGGAGAAGAGCGTCAAGCCATTCAGGCCCCTCGAACCACCAGTGTCCGAAGAGCTCGGCGTCATAGGGCGCCACCATGAGCGGCTTGCGATCGTCAAAAATATCGGCAAGCCACTGGATCTGCTCCTTCCGGCTCTGGAGAAAATTGCCGGCATGCTCGGTCGCCTTCCTGAGCGCCCGGGCCCGGACATAGGGAGCTTTCTCATCCGTAGCCCCCGTGATCCGGTGGTATTTTATGCCAAGATTCACCCGCGCCCCGTCGGGATGAAGAAAAGGACGAACATAGTCGTAGTCCAGGTCGAAGCCCGCATCCCGGTAGAAGTCGCGGTAATCGTAGTCACCCGGGTACCCCTCGACCGAGCTCCAGACCTGTTTGGAGGATTCAAGGTCCCTGCCGAAGGCAGCCACGCCCGAGGGGCAGTAAATCGGCGCATACACACCGTAGCGGGGGCGGGGAGTGGCGTGGAAGATACCATGGGAGTCGGTGAAGAAGTACCGGAGGCCTGCTTCGCCCAGGACCGTGTCGAGCCCCTCGCAGTACCCGCATTCAGGAAGCCAGATACCGCGGGGCTCCCTGCCGAAGTGCCGTGCATGGAATTCGACGGCCGTCATGATCTGCGCCCGCACCGCCCGCTGGTTCGGCATGAGCGGCAGGAAGGCGTGCGTCGCCGCGCAGGTAATGAGCTCGAGCTTCCCCAGATCCTGATATTTTTTAAAAGCGCTCACCAGATCGCCGTTGCAGGTCGTGACGAAAAGCTCGCGCGTCTCGTGGAACAGGCGCTGGTACATGCGGGCGAGGTCATGAAAGACCGGCTGTTTTGCGGTCCGCCGCACCTCGAGTTCGGACAGCGTGATTAGTTTGCCGATATGCCGCACATAGCGGTCCTGCAGCAGCGGATCCGTGAGCATCGAGACCAGCGTCGGCGTCAGGCTCATGCACAAGCGGAAATCGACCTGGTCCCTGACCAGACCGTCGAAGACACGCAGCAGCGGAATATAGGTCTCGGTGATCGCCTCGAAAAGCCAGTCCTCTTCGAGGAACTGCTCATGCTCGGGATGACGCACGAACGGCAGATGGCCATGCAGCACCAGCGCCAGATAGCCCTTTCCCCGCCCCGTTCTGTTCCCGGCGTAGGCCTTTGGTGGGTCCCTGTCCGCAACCTGCATATACTCGCCTTCCGTCCCAAAAAAAAGTCCATCCTTTTTACCGGATGAACTTTCATGCGTTCCCTACCCTGAAAAACCGTTGCTGAGCCGGTACCAGCCCATATTATTTGCTTTTCCCCTTTGTGCGCGAGAACAGCCCGGGCGAGGATATCTCCTGCTGATGCCTTCGCCGCCAGAGCTCCTGCACCTGGGGTGATGAAACACCATCAGGGAAACCGTAGAGCTGCCAGAATTCCTCGTCAGCAAGCATCCATTCCTCGTCAATGACATCCGATACTCCGTCGCGCGGCATGGTGATGTAATTGGAGCGTGCCAGCGTCAGGAACCGCCCTTCCGGTGAGCGGACCCCCAAGTCGGCACAGAACGAGTGGCCCGGCCGCCCGGTCTCGAAGTACCAGCTGCCCACCGGTTCGGCAACATCCTGGTCAAAGTAGCCGATGGCGTTCCGGCCGTCGAACTGCACACCCGTGATATCGTAGATCCGAACGACCAGTGCGGCTTCCATGCCGAACCATGATCGTTCTTTCTCAAGCCGCTCAGGCGTCGCCTCCCAGTAGGCATAGGTCAGTGAAGGGTCGCGCGCCATGAGCGTGATCCGGTCTTCGCCATATCCCGCCGAAAGCTTGTCCGAGGAGCGGAGTGCTGCCTGGTCGGCCTCAGGGCCGGTATAATATTTTGCATCGGCGACCTTCTCCTGGGTCGGCAATGGCTCCTGAACGCTTTTGGGGATTACCCAGGTGCGGCGCGAGGCTTTGATCGGCGCAGCTTTTTTTGCTGTTTTTCCTGCTATCGTTTTTTTTGCCGCTGCCTTTTTTGTTGTTGTTTTTTTTGCTGCCGCCTTCTTCGGCGCTGCTTTTTTTAGTACGGTTTTTTTCTTTACCGTCTTGGCTGCTGCGGCTTTCCTGGGTGAGGTTTTCTTCCCGGAGGAGACCGTTTTTTTCGCTGCTGGTTTTTTTGAAGCGGCCTTTTTTGTGCTCTGTTTTTTTGCAGCCGCTTTTTTCAGATGGGCGGAGCTCACCGCTGTCGTACTTTTTCCTGCGACGGTTGTCTTGAGGAGTGCCGCGATCAGATCGGCTTTCTTAGCGCTTGCGGACAAAGCGATACTCTTCTTCCTGGCGAGGGCTTTGAGTCCGGTCACCGTCAATGCAGTCAGGTCTTTTTTGATCATCTCAAACTCCCTTCCATAAAGATTTTACAAAACACTTATTAACTATAGCATAATTAGACTTGAAGTCAAACGCAAAGAAATGAACAAATAATGAAGGAGCATCAAAGAAAACAGGGAGTCAGCAAAAGTTGCGTCAGATTGAAGGTTTTTGTTGACTATCCAGCGGACTTATAGGGAATATCGTAACTGCTTGGGTTCCAAATTCGTCATCCCCGAATGACTCAATCGGGGACCCAGTGACTTTCATGAACCTCTGGATTCCCGATAAAAGCACTCGGGAATGGCGGCTTTATTATGAAAGCCACCTGAGTAGTTACGGAATATCTTCGTAAACCACTTTCATTAATCAATCTTGAGGCTTTGCCTTACTAAATTGTTTTACCATAGATGAAGATAGACTAAATGCTCATCGTGTATCAACGTCCCCAAAGTACGAACGTCCCCAAAGTGCGTCTCCCCAAAGTACGTCTCCCAAAAGTATCTCCCCGAAGTATCCCGGCCCTTTCCCAACGTCCTATTTTTTCCCCTCTGCGATCCGCAGGTTCTTGCACGCAGTACTGACACCCAGGTCACAGGCTTTTTTGAGATCGACAATGGCCTGCTGCGTATTTGCAGCCTTATAGTAGGCTGCGCCGCGGTTGGCATAGGCCTCGGCGTTCTTCGGGTCGATGGCTATGGCAATATTATAATCCTGGATAGCCGGTTCATACTGTCCTTGTGCCGCATAGGCGGCGCCCCGGTTGTAATAGTAGACGGAGTTATTCGTGTTGAAGTCAATGGCTTTGTTGTAATCCTTGATCGCCAGGTCATAGGCTTTTTTCCTGGCATGGGCCTGCCCCCGGTTGTTGTATGCCGTTACGGACCTCCGGTCCAGCTCCAGGGCCTTCGTATAATCGCGAATGGCGTGGTCATAGTTGCCTTTCTGGCTCTGCGCAAACCCGCGACCGACATAAGCTTGCACCTGCGACGAATCCAGCTCCACTGCCCGGGTATATGCCGCAATGGCCGCATCGTATTCCCCGCGGTTCTCAAGCTGAGAGCCTTTATCGAACCAGCTGTTCGCCAGCCGCTTCTGTGCCGGGGGGATGGATATAACCGCTTCTTTCCAGGCAAGACCGTCACCGGGCAGGCTCACGAAGAGCAGCGCAATGATCATCAGATATCGCATGGTATCCCCTCCTTCCCTATAAACAGAAGGCCGGCCCGAAGGCCGGCCTGAGCATGCGTGCATCCGGGTACTGCTTACTTGATCGACAGAAGCTCAACCTCGAAGATCAGCGTGGCATTGCCGCCGATGTTCGCACCTGCGCCGCGCTCGCCGTAGGCAAGGTTCGACGGAACATAAAGCTCCCACTTGGCCCCTTCCTTCATGAGCTGGACCGCCTCGGTCCAACCCGCGATCACCTGATTCAGGGGGAAACTCGCCGGCTTCCCGCGCTTATAGGAACTGTCGAACTCCGTGCCGTCGATCGTCGTGCCCTTATAGTTCACGGTCACCGTATCCGTGGCCTTGGGGGACTTGCCCTTGCCAGCTGCCAGGACCTTATACTGAAGGCCGCTCGGCATGGTGATCACGCCATCCTTCTTTTTATTGGCGGCAAGGAATGCCTCCCCGGCCTTTTTATTCTTTTCAGCGCCAGCCTTTGCCTGCTCCTGCTGTTTTGCCGCCTGTTCCTGCTGCTTTGCCATCAGTGTTTTCTGCAGCGCCTCAAGGATCGCCTTCACTTCATCGTCGGTCATCTTCGGCTTCGCATCCATGATACCGTCGTTCAACCCTTTTAAGAGAATGACCGGGTCAATGTCAATCGACTGGGTCTTGAAGCTGTCCTTCATGGACTGGCCGGCGTTCACTCCGATACTGTAGCTCAGTTTTTGCTTCTCTGTTTTTATCTCCTCGTCCCCTGCCGCCATGGCCTGTCCTGCAACCAGCACCAGAGACAATACAGCTGCAAAGCGTAACTTCATACATCCTCCTTTGTACGTAATGGTATACGTAGGTTGAATAGGGAAGGCATCGTGCCTTCACTTCGTAATAATGACCGATACATTAGCAGCGTTCATGATTTTTGTCAATCGTTCAATGCGTTGTACCAATCCTGTTCTTGACATTCCCCGTCGCTGTGCTATTCTTTTTCATACGACGAACGTCAGCGAGGAGGCAACACCTTTTGCATTCCATTCCCGGATCACCAGCATCGTCCCTTTGGCCGATGGCCCTGTACTTCGCCGCAGTCTTGCTGCTCGTAACAGCCATGCTTTCGCTGTCCTACTTCCTCGGTGAGCGTCACCGGGAGAAGCAGACCAATGAACCCTACGAGTCCGGCATCATGTCCACCGGCACGGCACAGGTGCGCTTTGATGTTAAATTCTACCTCATCGCCATGTTCTTCGTCATCTTCGACCTGGAAGCCGTTTTCATCTATGCATGGGCCGTCTCGATACGCGAAAACGGCTGGGCCGGGTATGCTGAAATGCTGATCTTCATCGGCGTCCTTGCCGCCGCGCTGGTGTATCTCTGGAGACTGGGTGCTCTTGAATGGGGGGCGTTGGTGAAACGAGTTCGGAGTTGAGAGTTCAGGGTCCTGGTCTCCTGGCTCCTGCCTACTAACTACTATGCGATACTCCATTACAAAACCCGACCGCGACCCGCTCGATGATGCCGTGCGCCAAAGCCTCATGTTCACCCGGCTTCAGGACATGCTTGCCTGGGGCAGAAAAAATTCCATCTGGCCCTTCAACTTCGGCCTTTCCTGCTGCTACGTGGAGATGGCAACGAGCCTGACCAGCAAATACGATATCGCCCGGTTCGGGGCCGAGGTGATGCGCGGCACACCGCGCGAGGCAGACCTGATGATCGTCGCGGGCACGGTTTTTATCAAGGTGGCGCCGGTGATCAGAAGACTCTACGAACAGATGATGGCGCCGCGCTGGGTCATCTCCATGGGTTCCTGCGCCAACTCCGGCGGCATGTACGATATCTACAGCGTGGTCCAGGGCGTTGACAAGTTCATGCCCGTGGACGTTTATGTTCCCGGCTGCCCGCCACGGCCCGATGCTTTCATGGAAGGACTGCTCATGCTCCGGGACATGGTGGGCAAGGAGCGGCGGCCCCTGACCTGGGCCGCAGGTCCGCAAGGCATTCTCCGGCCCGAGATGCCGTGTATGCGCGACGTGAAGCGCGAGGAGCGCATGCAAGCGACGATCCTGAGACCGGGTGATGAAGTGTAGAATATTTTTTTGACACTGATTTTCACTGATTTTTTATGATATAAGGCCAAATCTGATTCATGCCTGTTGTATCATATTGTTATCATAGCTACTTTCAGTGTCCTTCAGTGTCAAAGTCTTGTCTTAATTTCAATTATGGATATAAATCCCATCATCAACGACCTTAAGACATCCTTCGGCGACGCCATCCTCGCGGTCCAGCAAACCTGCGACGACATTCCCACGCTCTGGGTCAGGAAAGAAAAAGCCCGCGACATCCTCCGTCATCTCAAAAGCGCCATCGACCGTCCTTATAAAATGCTGTACGACCTCACGGCAATAGACGAGCGCATGCGCCGCCACCGCGAGGACCAGCCGCCCAGCGATTTCACGATCGTCTATCACCTTCTTTCCTATGACCGCAATGACGACATTCGCATCAAGGTTGCGCTCATGGGCATTGCTCCGTCCCTCCCGACCATCACCCATCTCTGGCCGTCAGCCAACTGGTATGAACGCGAAGTGTGGGACCTCTTCGGCATCACCTTCGATGGTCATCCGCACCTGAGTCGGATATTAATGCCGCCCACCTGGAAAGGCCACCCCCTGCGCAAGGACCATCCTGCTCGCGCAACAGAGATGGGGCCGTTCCAACTATCCGATGAGAAAGAAACCATCGAACAACAAGCGCTCAAGTTCCGGCCCGAAGATTGGGGCATGACGCGCACAGCAGAGGACACGGACTTTATGTTCCTGAACCTCGGACCCCAGCATCCGGGCACGCACGGGCTCATCCGGTTCATCCTGCAGCTCGACGGCGAGGAGATCAAAGAATGCGTGCCCGACATCGGCTACCACCATCGCGGCGCGGAAAAGATGGCCGAGCGCCAGACCTGGCACACCTTCATCCCCTACACGGACCGCGTGGACTACCTGGGCGGGGTCATGAATAACATGGCCTACTGCCTTGCGGTGGAGAAACTGGCGGGCATCGAGGTCCCTGCGCGTGCGCAGACGATCAGGGTCATGCTTGCAGAGCTGTTCCGGATCGCGAGCCATCTGGTCTGGTACGGCACCTTTGCCCAGGACGTGGGCGCGCTCTCGCCCGTGTTCTACATGTTCACGGACCGCGAACGCATCTTCGACATCATCGAGGCCGTCTGCGGCGGGCGTCTGCATCCTGAATGGTTCAGGATCGGCGGCGTGGCACAGGACCTGCCGAAAGGATGGGACCGGCTGGTGCGCAATTTTCTCGCCTATCTGCCGCCGCGGCTCAAGGAATACGATTCCATTGTCATGCAGAACAGCATCTTCAAAGGCCGCACCAAAGGAGTCGGGGCTTATACACTCGATGAAGCCATTGAATGGGGCGTCACCGGACTGGGACTTCGGGCCTGCGGGTCGGACTGGGACTTCCGCAAAACACGGCCCTACTCCGGATACGAGAACTTCGAGTTCGACATTCCCACGGCAAGGAACGGCGATTGCTACGACCGCGGTGTGGTGCGCGTCGAGGAGATGCGCCAGAGCCTGCGCATCATCGAGCAGTGCGTGAACAATATGCCTGAGGGCAGGTACAAGTCCGACCACCCCCTCGCCAC
>JANPMZ010000011.1:0-5884 GCA_031427195.1 Nitrospirota bacterium | reverse complement strand
TGGGCAAATGTGGCTTTGCCACTTTGCTCGTTCCCCCGAGGGCGACGAGGAGGTGGAAATGGTTGTTCATAAGGACATATGTTTGGAGTTTGACGATATAGATATTCAGAGATTGAGTGAGTATCTGGAGAAAGCGCGCTCGATCAGCGTCATCCTTGAAAATTACCTGTCGTTCGTTTCCGCGACAAGTGATGTGGTAGACTGCATCAGGGTATTGGATTCTAAGAGGCCTAGCCATGGGCAACGATAAAACAAATAAACTTAATTGTGAATAATGAAGATTTGACCCCTATTGTCTCTCCCCTCTTGTCTCTATTGTCTATTGACCCCTATTGTCTATTGTGACCTTGACCCCTATTGTGACCCTATTGTTCCCCTATTGTTCCAATGAACTGGGTAGCGGCCGCGGGGCTTATAGCAGCGCAGCCAGTTACGCCGGCGGCAGCGGAGGCGGATTGGTGAAGATCAAGGCTGGCACGCTGCAGGTGGATGGGAGCATTTTGGCAGACGGCGAGAGCAGAACGAACCCGTACGGCTGGCTCATGGCCGGCGGGAGCGGCGGCGGCATCCGGATCGAGGTAGGGACGCTTTCCGGCGGTATCACAGGAACGATCAGCGCCGCGGGCGGCGCAAGCACGTATGGAGGCGCCGGGGGCGGCGGACGCATCGCGATCTACTCTACGGACAAGACCGGGTTTAATGGGACAGCATCATCGAATGGCGGCTTGAGCGGAGACGGGAGTGCGCCTTCCAGAAATGGTGGGGCCGCACCGGTGTACTTTCAAATAATGTAACGAGGTAGTAAAAAAAGTCTGAAGGCATAGATTAATCAAAAAGGGGTATAACTTTTCAACGATTTGCTAAGCCGAATAAAAACCAGTGTCGAAAATATTTTGACTTTGTTGTTACTCCGTGTTATAAAGCCTCCACATATCGACCACATCCAGGCGAAGGGAATCCCGTTAAAATCGGGAGCGGACCCGCCGCTGTAATCCCGGTCCAGAAGCTTGGGGCCATACTTGCTGCCAGAACATGCCACTGACCCGTACTTGGGTTGGGAAGGCAGGCAGCGAGGGGAGAGCCAGAAGACCTGCATGGATGTTCTCGCACTGTCTTCGGCGTTAAGACCTGGTGTGGGTTAATAGTATCTATTAATCCCCCGTCTTCCTGTGAAGGCCGGGGATTTGAAGGTTTATAGAGGAATAAGAAAGCGGAAAGGGGTGCGAATCCCCTGCTGGATTTTTATTTTATGAATAAGACCTTGCCATTTCAGAGCTACGATGCACAGGATACCGGACCACAGTATCTCGAAGATCTCGCTACCGGGTACTGGTTCTCGGAGGTCCTCTTTACGGCTGTTGAAATGGACCTCTTTTCCCTTGTCGGGACGGAGGGGGCAACCATTGAAGAACTATCCAGAGCGCTTGATGCAAAGCTCCATGGGCTCGAACGTTTTCTGCGGGCTCTTGGCGCAATGGGGCTGGTAACGAACGAGGGCCAGCGGTATTTCAACACAAAACTATCGAGCAACTATCTTGTGCGCGGCAAGGGTCAGTATCAGGGTGATTCCATCCTCTGGCGGAAATACCTGTGTTCGGGCTGGAACGGTCTGAAAGACTGCCTTAAGGAAGGCGGAAGGGTGGCTTACAACAGCCATGACAGCTCTTCGGAGAGAGTTAAGCGTATACAAAAATATATCCGCGCCATGGATGGCATTGCAAAAATAAAGGCGCGTGAAATTGTCACCTTCTTCGGGGCTCGTTCAGTGAAGGGAGGGATACTCGATGTCGGCGCCGGCTCGGGCGCCATTGCCGCGGCCTTTCTTGAACAGTTTCCTCTCACGCATGCGACCGTCATCGACCTGCCGGAAGTCCTTGAGCAAACCCGGGAGTTGTTGTCGGATCGGGGGCTCGACAGCAGGCTGCAGTACTGCCCGGCAAACATCCTGGAGCCCTGGCCGGTTAAAAAACAAGGTTTTGACCTTGTTATTCTCTCGAACATTCTTCATGCCTATTCCGAGAAAGAGCTGCCGCATATCCTTCTCTCCGCCGCTGATTGTCTCGGGAACCACGGTCTTCTGCTGATCCATGATTTTTTTTTGGAGCACTGCCCGGAAAAGGCGGCGCTGAGCGATCTGAACATGTTCATCAACACGTTTAACGGCGAAGTTTTTTCAGGGAAGTCTGTTCAGGAACAGCTGCTTCATCTGGGGCTTTTCTGTACGGACCTGGTCCGGCTGAAGACCGATACGGCTGTTCTCTTCGCCTCAAGGGATAAAGCCGCCATCGGGTCTCTGCATCTTAATACGACAGACCTTCTGGTTTCAAAGATTCATGCTCAGGGTTTTAAAAAAGTGTATCGTATAAAGACAAAGGACATCCAAATCGCGGACTGGACTGAGCTCCGATGCCGGTTTGGATGTGACCGATACGGCAATCCCCACTGTCCTCCCAACAGCCCTTCACCGAAGAAGACCAGGGAGACTGTTAAGGCGTTCAAGCAGGCATTGCTCCTGGAGGGGGAACCTCCGACGAGGACTTTTCAGTTACGAGTCTTGCAGGCTGAGCGCGCGGCCTTCAAGGCGGGTTTCCATAAAGCCTTTTCTTACTGGGCGGGTCCGTGTTCCCTCTGCGAGCCCTGCGCAAAAAACGGACCATGCACGAACACCGTGAATTCCAGGCCTTCCATGGAAGGCGCGGGCATCGACGTTTTTGAGACCGCTCGGCAAGCGGGAGCGACCCTGAGAACCCTGAACAATAAAGATGATTTTGTAAAATACTTTGCCTTGATACTGCTGGAGTGAACAGCATGCGGGTCCTATTCATACAGACACTTTCCGTAGAGGGGGTATCGCAAGAAAGAGTCTACCCCATTGGGCTCGTCATCCTGGCCGGGTCCCTTCAGGACCGCGGCTATCTGGAAGCGCTGCAGCTCTCCAAAAACGTGTTCATGTGGCAGGATGTCGGGGCAGCCACATGAAGATACTGCTGCTGGAACATCCGCGCAACGTTACTCCTGAACGGCGCAATGATATTGCGAATACACCGCTCTCCTCATGTCTTCTGAGCGGTTATACGGCCGGAATGCTGAAAGGAAAAGGACATGAGGTCGAGCTCGTGGAAGGTTATCTGGACCGCCTTTCCTATAGCGAGCTCGCGGACAGGGTGAAGGCCGTGAAGCCGGATATTCTCGGAGTGCATATCGTCTACCACTGGCGGAAGGATCTCGCTCTCTTCGATTTTCTCGAAGGGGTGAAGAGAAAAGAACCGGCCTCTTTTATAATTGCATACGGTTTTTATGCCACGATTTCTTTTGAAGATATCCTGACAAGCTGCCACGCCATCGATTCGGTCATTATCGGAGAGCCTGAAGGGCCGTTTGCGGTTCTTGCCGAGTCCGCGTCATTCGGGAATGACACGCCTTGCGTCCCCGGTCTTGCACGAAGAGACGGATCAGGCGGCATCAAGTATATAAAACAGAAACCCGTTGAGAGCCTCGATTGCCTTCCTTTTCCTGTCCGCACTGAGGCGATGTACCGGCTGCCCGAGGTGAATCTGCTGGGAAGCCGCGGATGCTACGGGAGCTGCACCTTCTGTTACATTAATTCTTTTTATGGGCCCGGGAGCCCCTGGCGAGGGAGGAGCCCTGAGAATATCGCCGAGGAAATTGACGCAATCATTTCGAAAAAAGGTTTGAGGGCTTTCTATTTTACCGATCCCAACTTTTTCGGTCCCGGTCAGGAAGGCCAGGACAGGGCCCTTCGAATTGCATCACTTCTGAAGCCCAAAAGCATCCGGTTCGGCCTCGAAGGAAGGGTCAATGATATCCATGAGGGGACCATCGGCGCTCTGGTGGATGCCGGTCTCCGCCACATTCTCATCGGGTTGGAAAGCGGGAAAGACGAATCGCTCAAGCGGATGAATAAAATGACCACGGTGGCACAGAATGAGAGGGCGCTCACTATCCTCCGAAAACATGGCGTGGAGCCGAATGTCGGGTTCATCATGTTCGAGCCGGATTCCTCGCTGGGGGATGTGCGCATTAATTTTGAATTCCTGAAGAGGAATGCTCTGCTGGAAAATCTCCCTGTTACCGCAAACGTGCTTTACCACCACCAGATTGTTCTGGAAGGAACACAGGCATATCATAATCTCAAAAAAGAAAAACGTCTTGAACTTCAACGTTCTTCTTCCTATGAAGGGACAGCCTATTTTAGGAAGCCAGAAGTCGCCGACCTTGCCGATATCATGAGGCGGATTACCAATATCCTCTTTGGGAGAATGGACGGAATCTGGAGCGGCAAGGATATTGAGCCACCCGGTATGCGGGAAAGATATGTAACGGTGAACCATTTAATCGTAAAGGTCTTTGAGGATAGCCTGAAAGCGCTGGAAGGAGGAGGGCGATTTGACAAGGAGCGAACAGCTTATCTGGTTCGGGAAACGGAAAACGAGATAGATAGTCTATTGTATAAATCCTGACGATTACAATTAGATTCCGCCAAGAATGTAAATTGACTTTGCAGGCCTGACATGTTATAAAGCAACCACATATCGACCACATCCAGGCGAAGGGAATCCCGTTAAATTCGGGAGCGGACCCGCCGCTGTAATCCCGGCCCAGAAGCATGGGGCCATACTTGCCGCCAGAACATGCCACTGACCCGTACTTGGGTTGGGAAGGCAGGCAGCGAGGGGAGAGCCAGAAGACCTGCATGGATGTTCTCGCACTGTCTTCGGCGTTAAGACCTGGTGTGGGTTAATTTCGTTTATTAATCCCCAGTCTTCCTATGAAGGCTGGGGATTTTTTGTTTTTGACGGGTGTTTTTTATATCTGAGGAATAAGAAACGGAAAGGGGTGCGATTCCCCTGCTGTCGCGCAACTGTGATGGAAACGAAAGCCGATTATGCCACTGGATTAACCGTTTGAACCGTTTAAACAGTTGAAACCGTTTAAGCCGTTAGAACGATACGGTCCGGGAAGGTCGGCGAGTAGGTTGTCCTAAGCCAGGAGACGTCTTATTCCAATCTTCGCGTACAAGGAGAAATGATCATGGTTATTATACGATTCTCTGCGTTGTCATAAATGTTGGGAAGATTCTGTTCGTCAGGAAGCAAGCTGTGCGTGCGGCAGGTGAAACCGTACCTGATAATCCCAAGGAGAAATCTATGACAACACAAATAGAGCACGCCCGCAAAGGGTTCGTTACTCCGCGGATGGAGGCTGTCGCTGTTGCGGAGGATGTATCAACTGAGTATGTGCGAACCATGGTAGCAGAGGGAAAGATCGTCATTCCCGGGAACAGCATCAGAAACCCGAAAGCTGTCGGCGTCGGCAAAGGGCTGCGAACGAAGGTGAATGCTTCGATCGGCACGTCGTCGGACATTGTCGACTACGCCGCAGAGGTAAGGAAAGCTAAAATTGCCGAAGCTGCGGGCGCTGACACGCTCATGGAACTCTCGGTGGGCGGCGACCTGGACCGCGTACGGCGCGAAGTGCTCGCGGCAGTCGATCTCCCGGTAGGGAACGTTCCGCTATACCAGGCCTTTTGCGAGGCAGGCAGGAAGTACGGCGACCCGAACAAGCTTGACGAGGAAATGCTGTTCGACCTTATCGAACAGCAGTGCGCTGACGGCATCGCATTTATGGCGATCCATTGCGGCATCAACCTCTATACCATCGAGCGCTTGAGAAAACAGGGATATCGCTATGGCGGACTGGTGAGCAAGGGCGGGGTCAGCATGGTCGCCTGGATGCTTGCCAACAACCGGGAAAATCCTTTGTACGAGAAATTCGACCGCGTGGTCTCGATCCTGAAGAAATACGACGTCGTCCTGTCGCTCGGCAACGGCCTCAGGGCAGGCGCTATCCACGATTCTTCCGA
>JANPMZ010000010.1:0-5866 GCA_031427195.1 Nitrospirota bacterium | reverse complement strand
CGGGAACAGCCCGGTTCGTCCATCGTGATGCCATACAGCGCATCGGCCGACTCCATAGTGCCTGTTTTGTGCGTGATCGTAATGAACTGGGAGTGGCTGCTCATTTCGCGGATAAGACGGGTGAAGCGCATGACATTGGCCGCGTCCAGCGGAGCATCAGCCTCGTCCAGCAGGCAGAAGGGGCTGGGTTTCACCAGGAATGCCGCGAAGAGCAGGGCAATGGCCGTGAGCGCCTTTTCACCGCCGGACAAAAGCGCGATGCTCTGGAACTTCTTGCCGCGCGGCTGGGCGATGATCTCGATGCCGGACTCGAGGGCATTCGTGGGGTCGAGCAGTATCAGTTCCGCTTTCCCTCCCTCGAAGAGCCTGGTGAAGACCTCGCTGAATTTAACCTGGATAGAGGTAAACGCCTCGTTAAAGAGCTCCTTCGTCTCGATATCGAGCTTGGCAATGGTCGCCTTGAGGTTGTTGATCGCCTCATTGATATCGTTTTGCTGCGCGGTCTGCAGGTCGTAGCGCTCCTTGAGTTCGGCGAATTCCTGGAGGGCTTCCACATTGACCGGACCCATCTGTTCGATCTTCTGACGAAGTTCGTCGACCTGGAGCCTTGCTTCGTCAACATTGAGCTCGAACCGGCCCAGCTCCCCGACGACAGCTTCAAGTTCGCTGTGGTACGAGGTCCAGATCGCGTCCTTCAGATGCTCGATCTTCATGCGGAGCTCGGTGCGCCTGACCTCGTTCGCGGATAGCCGCTTCTGCGTCGTCTCGATATCATGCCTGATCTGCCGCGCCTGCTCTTCGGCTGCATGGAGGGACGATGTTACTGCCGCATGGGCCTCCTGCCTGGTCAGCAGGACCCGACGTTCCGCTTCGAGCGTTTCGATGAAGCCCTTGATCTCGCCCTCGGCTCCTGCGATGGAGGCCTCCAGAGCGGTCAGGGTGGACGCAATGTCGGTGATCTCTGCCTCGCGTTTGGCATACCGGTCGGCGAATTCCAGGGACATCTGGGACAATGCCGCGATGCCGCGGGCAGCGGCAGCCTGCTTTTCCTGGAGAGCCGTGACCTCCATTTTAATCTCGGTGATCTCGACGCGTGCTGCTTCCAGGTCTTCGCGCTTGAGCGACAGTTCTGCCTGCAGGGCTTCGATGCTCGCCTGGGCGCTGGCATGGCCAGCTTCAACCTCCCGGAGCGTTTCCGCGGCTTGTTCGATCCCGGTTGCCAGCTCCGCGCGCAGCGAGGCGCGTTCCGAGGCCTCTGCTCCCAGGGTGGTAGCCCGAGAGGTGGACCGCCCGATCTCCTCCCGTACCGCCGTGCAATCCTTCTCCCGGTTCACAAGCTCGAGCTCCATGCGATGGACCTGCTGCGAGAGCTCCGCCGAAATCCTCGTGTCCGCCCCAATCGAGGTTTCAACGGTTGTCAGTTCGCTTTCGAGTCCGGCGATCTGTGACTTGAGCGCAATGACCTCGTGCTCCAGGTCCTTGATCTCGCGCCGTTTGGCGAGCATGCCCGATCCGCCGCTCTCGACGGCGCCGCCGGTGACGGCGCCCCAGGGATCAAGGATCTCCCCGGACAGGGTGACAACGGTCTTGCTGAAACCGTCCTTGTTCCAGAGATAGAGCGCGGTATCCATGGTGTCCACGACCACGACGTCGCCCAGCAGGTATTGGGCCACGTTGCGGTTGGCGTCATGATACTGCACGATGCTGAGCGCTGAACCGATGACGCCGGCATGGCCGTTTTTGATGAACGGTTCTGATTTTATCTCGCGCGGCATACGGGGGAGGAAGGTGCTCCTGCCGCCACTCTCGCTTTTGAGATAGTTGATTGCTTTGAGCGAATCGTTCTGCGAATCGACGACCACATACTGCAGCCGATCGCCCAGCACCGCCTCGATTGCCATTTCGTACCGCGGCTCCGTCTCGATCATGTCGGCGACGAGCCCGTGGATGGTGCCGAGCCGGTCGCTGGAAGCAGCTTCCTTGCGCGCCGACATGACGGTTTGGACGCCTTTCTGATAGCCCTCCAGGCGCTGCTCCAGTTCGAGCAATGAACGCAGACGCGAGCTCTGGCCGGCCAGCGTGTTGCGCGCGTTGCCGAGTTCGGTTTCGAGCGTTTTCTTCTTTGCCAGCGACTCTTCCAGCTGGGCCGTGACGCGTGCGTGCTCGTCCTGGGCCGCGCTCCGGCGCGCAGCGAGCTCCTCAAGTTCCCGTTCCGTTCCAACGAGGCGCGTGGTAAGCTCCTGGAGCTTCTGCGCCAGCTCCGCCTGTTCTCTGCTGCCCCGTTCCTCCTGCTCGTCGATCTGGTGGATCCGCGACTCAAGGTTGCCGATGCGGTTCTTTTCCGTTGCTGACGCGGTCATGGCATTGAAGATCCCGGTGCGGGCCTCATCGAGTGAGGTTTCCTTCTCCTTGAGGTCAAGGGCAAGCGATTCAAGGACGGTGTTTTTGCGGCCGAGGACGACGTTTTGTTCTTCGATCGACGCGACCAGGAGATGCGATTCTTTTTCATGCTGCGTTCGCTGCTCCGCTGTCCGTGCTGTTTCCTGCTTCAGGTATTCAAGGTCGGCGAAATCACGGGCGCGTTGTGCCGTAAGCGCCGCGATCTGGCTTTTCGACAGCTCAACCCGATGCTCGGCACGGCTCAGGGCGGACTGGGTCTCATGGATTTTATGCTGAAGCGATGAGAGCTCGTGCTCCGCTGTCAGGGTATCGGTGCGCGTTTCTTCGATGCCGGACTCGATCGTGCTCAGCGTGGCGTGGAGCTTCGTCACCTCGTCCTCGACGTTCTTGAATTCTTCGGTCGATGCTGCCCAATCGATGCCGAGATTTGAGTAGTCCACGGCTGCGAGCCGCAGCTCGAGGCCTTTCATCTCGGCTCTGAGCTTCTGGTAGCGCTCGGCCTTTTTTGCCTGCCGGTCGAGCGAATTGAGCTGGCGCTTCACTTCGATGATGATGTCGTTCACCCGGAGCAGGTTCTGCTGAGTTGACTCCAGTTTCGAGAAGGTTTCCTGGCGACGGGCCTTGTATTTCATAACGCCGGCCACTTCCTCGAACAGGAACCGCCGGTCCTCGGGTTTTGAATCGATGATCTTTTTCACCCGGTCCTGCTCGATGATTGCATGCAGTTTTGCGCCCACGCCGGCATCCATCATGAGGTCGCGGATGTCCTTGAGGCGGCAGGGTATCTTGTTGACCAGATATTCGCTCTCACCGGAACGGTACAGACGGCGAGTGATCTCGAGCTCCGTGAAGCCGTTGAACTCGTTCGAGAGGATGCCTTCGACGTTTGAGAGTCTGAGCGTGACCTCTGCCAGGCCCATGGGTTTGCGGCTCTCGCTTCCGTTGAAGATCACATCCTCCATCTTGTCGCCGCGGAGATGTTTTGCGCTTTGTTCTCCCAGCACCCAGCGGATGGCGTCAGAAATATTGCTCTTGCCGCAGCCGTTGGGCCCTACGATGGCCGTTACTCCCGACTGAAACGTTATGGTTGTCTTGTCTGAGAAAGACTTAAACCCGATCATTTCAAGGGCTTTGAGCTGCATAGGTCTCCTCTGGTAAAAAGAATTTATGAACTGTGAGTTTTTTGAAATTATAGAGAGAAAAGGAAGTTCTGTCTGGTGGAGATAACCAGGAGAACTATCATCGAGCGTACCGAATTACCCGTTTACACGTTGTTATCTTTGAACAGATTTATAACATAAGAAATCTGCTTTGTAAAGTTAAAAAATAACAAGCTAAGGTACTGATTTTTAGGGCATATACTATATATTGTGGTTGCTTGGGTGTTGATAAGTATGTGGATAAGTCCGGGGGATGGATATATTTGTTATATTTCGCGCTGGGCCAGCCTCTTCAGTCCCAGGGAAAGGGGCAGGTATACTGCCAGGATATTGATGAGCAGGGCTGCTGTAAAGGACAGGGTAATTCCTATCCATCCGTACAGGGATATTGAGGCGCCGAAGGTTTGTGCCGTAAAGATGCGGTATACGGGCCATGCTTCGAGAAGGATGACCGAGCCGATGAACAGCATGGTCACGAGCATGTACACAATGCCGCCGAAGCCGGTCGGGATCTGTGCCACGTTCTCGTATTTGAACTTGGGGAATACGGCGCCCAATCCCACGCCGAGCGCGGTGATGCCGAAAGTCATCATGCAGACCGTCACGATGCCGAGGCCCATCATGAAGGGGGTGACCTTCAGGAGCGTATTGGAGAGCACGATCAGCAGTTCGGCCAGCGCCAGGAGCGGCAGCAGACTGCTCCAGAATTTGGCCCAAAGGAAATCGCTGATCGTAAGCGGCGCTGAGCGGATGATCCAGAAGGCAGCGCCCTCAAGGCTCACCGCGGGGAATACGAACCGCACCGCTACCGCCGAGGTGACGAAGCCCACCATGCCGAGGTTTAAAAAAGAGATCAGGTTCTGCAAATAGAAACTGGGCATGGCTGCGCGTTCCAGGGGCAGCAGCTTGAAGCTGTACAGGTATACGATAATGAGCGCCAGCAGCAGGAACAGCTGCGACCATTGCGAGGTGTCGCGGAAGAAGAGCTTTACGTCCTTCAATACGATGGCGCGCATTTTTCCCGGGAAGGGCCTGGAAATGAAATTAAAGAGCGCATCGGCAAGCCGGGAGCGGGAGATGGGCGCCCTTTTCCCCTCCTGCGAACGGGACCAGCCGGTGTAATAGATCCTGCCGCAGACCCATTCGCCGATCACGAGCCCTGCGCCGGCAGTGCTCCAGAGCATGAGCAGATAAAAGCCGGAATCTCCGCCCGATCCGCGAAGCAGCGGAGAAAGCACCTCCGTCGCCCAATAGGTAGGGAGCAGAGAGGAGACGGGTCCGCGCATGGCGGTCAGGTACTGGACGAGCGTGGGGAACGTATCCGGATCCACGAGCCTTTCAGGCCTGAGCATGCGAAAGAGGATGTAGATGGCCACAAAGAACAGAAGGCCCAGCAGCACCAGGACGTCCTTGGCCCGGCGCGCCGGGAAGGCGTTCACCAGCAGCATGGTGATGCTGATGCCGATTGCCGCGGGAATGATCAGAAAGGGGACAATGGCGCCGATCAGGCCCAGATAGTACCAGAGTGAGGCTTTGAATACAGTGCCATAGGCGATAAAGACCGGTAAACCGTAGATCAGCGTCATCCATGACGAATCAATGATGGTCTCCACAAATTTTGCGCGGTAGACGTTCTCGATCTTCACCGGGGCAGAGAGCAGGATGTCCAGTTCGCCGGATAAATAGAAGGTCGAGAGGGACGTGACGATATTGCTGAAGATCAGGATCGAGAAGAACGTCAGCAGGATCATCGATAAAAGCCTGAGCGCAAGCAGGTCTCCCAGTCCCTCAATGGTCCTGAAATAGGAAAGGACCTTGAAGGAGATGGAGAACATGAAGGCCCAAAAACCGAGCCCGAGCAAGACGAGCATGAAGGTTTTCAGTGCGTCGCCGGGCGCCAGGCGTGTCAGGCGGTTCCTGAGCGCATAATAGCGGGGAGTGAGGAGGAGAAGCATGGATATAGTATACACAAAGGCAGTGGGCGCAGAAAGATTTTTCAGCGGCTTAAGAGAAATTTATTTACAAATAATTTTACTGTTGACTCTTTGATCGCGTTCCGTTAAGTTTTCGACTCTTTGTAAGTTTGATGGTTGTTGGTCTCCTAATGCGCTTAGAATTAAAATGTAACAATTGAAGATTTGACCGTACGCAGTAACAACTAATTGTCTTGCGGGTTCAAGTCCCGCCCAAGGAGTTGTCCGTACACCTTGGTAGCACGAGGGAGCGGCGTCTGAGCAATCAGGGGTCGTGAGTTCCCAAACGGCAAAGCTACAGGCCGCAGCGAAAGCGAACCTACACGTAGCCTC
>JANPMZ010000009.1:0-5292 GCA_031427195.1 Nitrospirota bacterium | reverse complement strand
GAGAAAGTTCGTTATTGACACCTCATTGTAAATGCTGTAATTTTAATTATGACCGGTATCATCCTCGCGGGTGGAGAGAACAAGCGCATGGGCGTTGATAAAGCCTTCCTGACGGTTGCGGGAATACCCATGATAGAGCATGTTCTGCGTACGCTCGGGTCTGTGGTTCACCAGATCATTATCGTGACCAACTCACCGGAACGTTACCAGGCCTACGATGCCAGGGTCGTCACGGACAGGTTGGACCGGCGTGGCCCGCTCACGGGAATCTATTCCGGGCTCAGCAGTTCCGGGAGTGAATACAATGTCGTGGTCGCCTGCGATATGCCGTTTCTGAACGCGGGACTTCTTTCCTACCTGATGGAACTGGCGCCAGGGTACGATGCGGTGGTGCCCGCGTTCGGAGAACTGACTGAGCCGCTCCATGCCGTGTACAGCAAGAGGCTGCTTCCCGTGCTGGAGGAACGGATACGCGACGATGAGCGCCGGATACAGGGCATATTCGGCCGCGCGAACGTACGGTACGTTACTGAAAAGGAAATCAGCCGTTTTGATCCGGAACGGCGATCGTTCATCAATCTCAATACCCCGCAGCAATATAAGGAGGCAACATGTTCGGACTCGGAATGCCGGAACTGATCATCATTTTAGTCATCGTGCTCGTGATCTTCGGTGCAAACCGCCTTCCCCAGCTCGGTGAGGGGCTCGGAAAGGCCATTAAGAGCTTCAAAAAGGGGATTTCTGACGAACCAACCCAGGAAAAAGATGCCGCCAAGAAAGAGCATAAAGGTTAATTGACTGTCGCTGCTCCAATAAAATGGGTCCTGACGGAATCCGATGCAGGCGTCGCAGCCGCGCTGTCGGATCAGGCAGGGATCCATCCGCTCATCGCCAGGCTGATGGCCAACCGGGGGATTTCCGACCCCGCTGATGTGCGGGCCTTTCTCTCCTGCGAACTCGCGTCCCTGTCCGGCCCGGGGATCTTCGTTGGAATGGAAAAAGCCACAGGCAGAATCAGTGCCGCTATTTCAGGCCATGAGAAGATCGCGGTCTATGGCGACTATGATGTCGATGGGGTGACCGGTGCGGCGCTCCTTTTCCTCGTATTGAAAAGCCTGGGCGCCGAGGTCATCTGTTATATTCCGGACCGCATACGTGAAGGCTATGGCCTGCACGGCCCTGCGCTGAATAAGCTCAAGTCATCGGGGGTTTCGATCGTTATTACCGTTGACTGCGGGATCAGCGCCCTGGATCAGGCAAACACGGCCCGCTCGCTTGCGATGGATCTCATTATTACCGATCACCATGAGTTTACAAAACAGACCGACGCTTCCGGCACTTCCGCTATCGTGCTTCCTGATGCATACGCTGTTCTTCATCCAAAGCTGATCGCCGAGGAGACGCCGGACCGGGTAAAAAAAGAAGTGGCTGGACTGACCGGGGTCGGCGTGGCGTTCAAACTGGCGCAGGCCCTCCTGGACGTTCCAACTGAAGACCATCGGCTGAGGCAATATATCGACCTGGTTGCCCTTGGCACGATTGCCGATGTGGGCACGATCATTGGTGAGAACCGGATTTTGGTGAAGCACGGCCTTGACGACCTTTCGGCTGACAACGGTCCACCACGGAAGGGTGTGGCAGCTCTCAAACAGGTTGCCGGCCTTGAAGGAAAGAAGATCGGCGTGGGGGCCGTGGGCTTTTCACTCGCCCCCCGGATCAATGCGAGCGGTCGGCTGGAGCATGCCGATGCCGCCTTCAGACTGCTTACCACGGAGTCTCCTGACGAGGCGCGCGAACTGGCATCCATGCTCGACAACATCAACCGGGAGCGCCAGGCTGTCGAAGAGCTCATTCAGGAAGAAGCCAGGAGCATGTGCAAAGCGATGGACATGGCTTTGACCGGGGCGCTCGTACTGGCATCCGCGGACTGGCACCCTGGCGTCATCGGGATCGTGGCGTCCCGGATCGTGGAAGAATTCTACCGGCCTGCCGCGCTCATTTCCGTGAAGGACGGCGTCGGTAAAGGCTCGGCACGGAGCATCCCGGGGTTTGATCTCTACCAGGGCCTGTCCGCCTGTTCCGACCTGCTCCTCGGGTTCGGCGGCCACAAGTATGCCGCCGGCTTCACCATTGCCGAGGACCGGATCCCGGAGCTTCGGGAACGTCTCGGCTTGATCGTCATGCAGCAGATAGGGTCCCAGGGTTTTGTGCGGACCCTGGTTGTAGATGGCGCTGTCGCGCTCGACGATCTGACGCTGGAGCTCATGCATGCGATCGACCAAATGGCGCCGTTTGGTCAGGGTAATCCCGAACCCCGGTTGGGAGCCCGCGGGCTTACGGTCCTCTCATCGAAGACCGTACGGAATAACCATCTGAAGCTTCTGCTCCGGCAGCAGGGAGGCAGCCCGTTCGGCGCCATTTCCTTCAGCCGGGGCGGGCGGCCGGCTAAAACCGTGCTCGAAGGCTCAAAAGTGGCGATCGTGTTCACTCCCCGTATCAATGTCTGGAACGGCAAAACAGCCGTTGAACTCGAGATAAGGGACATTAAAATAGATACGTCCGGGGGTAAGAAGGTATGAGGTTAAGAAGGTAGGCAGAGACACCGGCTGTTTCTTACCTTCCTGCCGTCTTACCTTCCTAACTTCGGAATTTCAGGAAGCCTATGTCCGTCGTTCGGCTCGAAGATATCGTAGAACGCATTCAGAGCTATCATCCCGATGCGGATGTTGACCTGCTGAGGCGCGCCTACATCTTTTCAGCCAAGGCCCATCAGGGGCAGATGCGCCTCTCCGGGGAAGCCTATTTGATCCATCCCCTCGAGGTCGCGGCAATTCTCGCAAACCTCAAGCTCGATGTAGCCACCGTAGCAACCGGACTGCTCCATGACACGATTGAGGATACGCCCTCATCACTGGAGGAGGTCAAGAGTCTTTTCGGCGACGAAGTAGGCCTGCTGGTAGACGGCATGACCAAACTGAGCCGCATGGAGCTTCAGAGCCGGGAACAGCGCGAAGCTGATAATTTTCGCAAGATGATCGTCGCCATGGCCAGGGACATCAGGGTCATCCTGATAAAACTGGCCGACCGGCTCCACAACATGCGCACACTGAGCTCGCTCGCGCCCGAGAAACAGCGGCGTATTGCCCAGGAAACGCTCGATATCTACGCGCCCCTCGCCAACCGCCTCGGCATCTCCAAGATCAAGATCGAGCTCGAAGACCTTTCGTTCATGTATCTCAACCCCGAGGCGTATCAGGAGCTGGTGCAAAAAGTCTCCCAGCGCCGGATCGAGCGCGAATCCTACATTAACGAGCTCATGGAGATCATGCGGGGCCAACTCGCGGAGCAGGGATACCAGGGCGAGGTGAAGGGCCGGCCCAAGCACTACTACAGCATTTACCAGAAAATGCAGAAGCAGGGGATCTCGTTCGACGACATTTATGATCTGATCGCGATCAGGATCATCACCGATACCAAAGCCAATTGCTACGCCATCCTGGGCCTCATCCACTCGCTCTGGACCCCGGTCCCCGGCCGGTTCAAGGATTTCATCGGCGTACCCAAGTCGAACCTCTACCAATCGCTCCATACCACGGTCATCGGCCCCAAGGGAGAACGGGTGGAGTTCCAGATCCGGACCGATGAAATGAATCGCCTTGCCGAAGAAGGCATTGCCGCACACTGGCGGTACAAGGAAAAATCCCCGGTCAGCCAGCGGGAGGAGCAGCAGTTTGCCTGGCTCCGCCAGCTTCTGGAGTGGCAGCGGGACCTCCCGGACGCAAAAGAGTTCATGGACACGGTCAAGGGAGACCTGTTCCCGGAAGTGGTGTATGTCTTTACACCCCGGGGCGATGTGAGGGAGCTGCCGCAGGGTTCGACGCCCGTTGATTTTGCTTATAGCATTCATACGGACATCGGCCACGCGTGCGTAGGCGGCAAGGTGAACGGCAAGATCGTTCCGCTCAAGCACCAGCTCCGCAACGGGGACAAGGTCGAGGTCGTCACCCAGGCCGGCCATACGCCGAGCCGGGACTGGCTCAAATTCGTCAAGACCTCAAAAGCGCGTACCAGGATCAAAGCCTGGCTCAAGATCGAAGAACGCAGGAGAAGCATGCTGCTGGGCAGGGAACTGCTCGAAAAGGAGTTCCGCAAGCACGACCTGAGTCCCACCAAGATAATGAAGTCGGACGAACTTCATCAGGTCGGCCTCGAGCTTTCGCATAACACGATTGACGACCTGCTTGCAGCCATCGGCTATGGCAAGGTTTCTCCCCATATGGTGGCGAACAGGCTTGCGCCGGACAAGCAGCATGTCGAACCGCTGGTGAAAAAACCGCCGCCCAGGCATGTCAAACCCGCAGGCGACGGGAGCGGGGGGATGAAGATCGGCGGCATGGACAATATGATGATCCACCTCTCAAAATGCTGCAATCCCGTTCCCGGCGACCAGGTGATCGGTTTTATCACCCGGGGCAGGGGAGTTTCCGTTCATACGGCTGATTGTCCGAACGTTGGGGAGCTTACCTTTGATAAAGATCGGCTGGTAGAGGTTACCTGGGGAGATTTCCATACCATAGCGCATGCGGTAAAGATAACGGTCAGGACCATTGACAAGCCCGGCCTCCTGGCAAGCGTTTCTTCAACCATCAGCGCGCTGGAAGCAAATATCACGCACGCCGAAGCAACCACGGACGAGAACAAGGGGGCTACGCTCAATTTTACGCTGGACATCAAGGACGTGGAGCACCTGAACAAGGTCATCAAGAATATCGAAGGCATCAAAGGCGTTGTCGATGTAAAGCGGGTAAAAACCGGATAGAAACTGCTTTATGGTTTACTTTAACTATAAATAAACATGCATTATTAGATAGTTATAGATTTATATTAAACAATTAATGGAGGTTCCATGGTGAGGGAAATCATTGCAACCAATGACGCACCGAAGGCGATCGGCCCTTATTCCCAGGCCGTGAAGGCATGCGGAATGGTCTTTATATCTGGCCAGATACCGATCGACCCGAAGACCGGCCTGGTGGTCCACTCGGACATAAAAACGCAGACAAAACTGGTCATGGAGAACGTCAAGGCGATCATCACCGCAGCAGGTTGCGCCATGTCCGACATTGTCAAGGCAACGATCTATCTGGAGGACATGGCCGACTTCGCCGTTGTGAACGAGGTTTACGGCGGCTACTTCCCGGTTGATCCTCCCGCACGCGCCACGGTCGAAGTTTCGCGCCTTCCCAGGGATGTTGCCATTGAGATGGACTTCATTGCCTGCAAAGGGTGAGG
>JANPMZ010000008.1:0-1656 GCA_031427195.1 Nitrospirota bacterium | reverse complement strand
CTGAAAAAGAGTATTGAATATATAAGATAAAGCCATTATTGTCAAGGATTTTCTCTTCCCCAGGAACAGCGATAGAAAATGGGCAGGCCCTCTTGAAGCTTCCGCGACCGGTTTTTTGAAACCCGCCCTCCCTCTTTGACCGCACCGCAACCTCATAGAGCAGCCCTGCTTCACTTCGCAGGGACTTTTTCGCTCAAATGCCCCAACGAGGGCGCACTGATCCTGTCATGTTTACTTGCCCTGACCCTTGTGCGCGCTATGGCGCCAGGCTTCCCTCATAACAGGCCTGCCTGATGCGCTGAATTACCGGTACGTTCGCTCTGTCGGTAGCCGTGATTCCTTTGAGGAATACATGATCTCCGGGATAAACCGCGATAAAAAAACCTGTCAACCCTGTAGAGCTGTTTTTAGTTGCGAGTTCATCTTATTTGCCTTGATTTCAACATGATCTTCCGCATCAATGATTCAACGCGAACGGGGATCGCTGTCGCCACAGATGTTGCATGAAACTGACGAAAAGCTGAAAAAACTGTTCGGGTTGCGTAATTCCGTTTAAGTTTCACCTCTTTCTGGACTCTTCACCCGCTTCCATGCTACACTGACATTCGTGTTAACCGCACTGGCCATCTTCATCATCACCTATATATTCATCGGCCTCCCGGTCGGGCTGCTCTCGGCCCTGTTCGTGAACGATACCATCTGCCGGCTCTATACGCCCATCGTCCTTGCCATAACGATACAGCTCAGTGTAAACCCCATGTCCTACCTGCTCGCGCTGGCGACAGCATCGAACATCGGCAGCGTCATGACCGTGACCGGCAACCCCCAGAACACGCTCATCGGATCGGCGGCTAATCTTATAGTAGCGCAGCAGGCCAGGAAACGGATCGAGATCAGGTTCATGGAATACTTCCGTGCTGGGGCGCTCATCACGGCACTAACCGTTGTGATCGGCATCCTGGTCCTTGCCATTGAGGTGAAGATGGCGCAGGGCGCGGAAATTCCCGTAGCTAATACACCGGAAAAACAGCTGACCGTGACCGTATTGCCCTCAAGTCCAGCCGCGGCCCGGCGGACATTCCGTGTCGTGCTCTTGTGCGATACCCTGCAAACGCGGACCAGAGGTTTGCAGGGCTTCCGAAAGCTTCAGGCCGATGAAGCCGCTCTTTTCATCTTCGACAATCCGGAGAAGGTCACCTTCTGGATGGGAAGCGTTTCCTATGCAATCGATATCGTCTTTGTCGGGCCTGATGAAAAGGTCGTGCGGACCTATGCGGACTGCAGGCCCGGCAGCCCGGACCTTTATCCGTCAGGCCAAGCGATCAAATGGGTCGTTGAGACGGAAGCAGGTTCAGGGATCAAGGCAGGAGACCGGGTGCGGGTCGAATAAATTCGGAATGCGGATTGCGGAATGAAAATCGAAACGAGGGTCTATCGTATATGCAGCTAGGTTACCGTATTGTGCGGCCAAGTGATGTGGGAACACAGCCGCTTATGCTTGCTCAGATCTCTCTCTGGCGCGCGGCGGCCTGGGGAGTTGCCGAGGGGGAGCAAGCGGTCAAGGAAGCCATCGAGATAGCAGCGGCGTGCAAAGCGCGCGGAATCCGTGCGGTTTTTCATCCCCTCGAGTACCCGCTGACGGGCGAACAGGCGAAG
>JANPMZ010000007.1:0-3946 GCA_031427195.1 Nitrospirota bacterium | reverse complement strand
ATTCGCCTGTTGGAGCGGCTGTTTGTCGAGTATCCGCGGGCTTTCGATGTCGTGATGGCCGATGGGCTGTCTGCGCCGATACAGAGTTTATTTTTCTCCGGTTTCGTGGTATCATGTTGCGCAGTTTGATGAAAAGTCTCTGCACGACAGGGGACCCGGACAAAACAAGGAGGCATTCATGAGGTATCGCACGCGGCATCTGATCCTGTTCTCTGCCATTCTGCTTCTTGCAGGAATTCCCACGCTCGCTTTTTCACAACAGCCCGCTCACGCCCCCCATCCCCTGCACGCTGCAACCGTGCAGTCCGGCGCAAATCCACTCATCGAAGAAATGATGGTCCTTGACCGAGCGTTCCGCGATATCGTATCAGCCGTCTCTCTTGGCAACACCGATGCCGTGCACAAGGCGCTTGAGCCCCTGCACGGGACCATGGAGAAAACGCACAAAGGCGTTCGCGCGGGCACGGTTACCATCCGCAAGAATGCCGCGCGCATCACGGAATTCAAAAGCATGGACCTTGCCTTTCATGCAAAGCTCGAAGCCCTTGGCCGCGCGGCTCACCGCAAAAATAAAAAAGAAATGCTCAGGATCACCAAACTGCTGCTCGAAGGATGCGTGCAGTGCCATACCAAATTCAGGCCCTAGCCGAGCATCGTTGATCAAAGCAGCGCTGCCCATTCCCTGCCTGGCTGCCGCCGCCCTGAAAAAGTTTTTTTGCTTTCTCCTGCCATTCGGTTATAATGGCCCATGCAAATTCGGGACATCCTCAATAACAATCCACTCGTGCTGGCGCCCATGGCCGGCATCACCGACTTTTCCTTTCGCAGGATCTGCAAGGAAATGGGCGCGGGCCTCGTGTTCTCTGAGATGGTGAGCGTCGAGGCGCTGATCCGCGAACACAAGCGCACCCACGGCATGCTGCATACCGATCCGGCTGAGCGGCCGGTGGTGTTCCAGATCTTCGGATCAAAACCGGCCTCCATGGCCGAAGCCGCGCATATCGTCTCGCAGGGTGAGGTCGACTTCATCGATATCAACATGGGCTGCCCGGTGCCGAAAATAGTAAAGAACGGCTCCGGATCGGCGCTCCTGCGCGACATCGGGCTCGCCAAAGAGATCATGGCCGCTGTCGTGGGCGCCTCGAAAGTGCCGGTGACCATCAAGATCCGCCTCGGGTGGGACGCACGGAACATCGTTGCCGTTGATGTGGCCCAGGCAGCTGAAGCAGCCGGCATTGCCGCCGTGACCGTTCATGCCAGGACCAAAGTGCAGGGTTTCTCGGGCCAGGCCGACTGGAGCATGATCCGGACCGTAAAAAGATCGGTCAATATTCCGGTGATCGGGAACGGCGATGTCCGCACGGCCCAGGATGCGAGGCGCATCCTGGATGAGACCGGCTGCGACGGCGTCATGATCGGCAGGGCGATCCAGGGATACCCCTGGATCTTCCGCGAAGCAAAGCACTACCTTGAGACCGGCCTGGTGCCTGCGCCCCCGACCCTGGAAGAACGGCAGTCGGTCATGCTCCGCCATCTGCACGACATGACCGGCCTGGCGGGCGAGGATGTGGGCGTCCGCGAGATGCGCAAGCACCTCTGCTGGTATACGAAAGGCCTGCACGACGGCGCCGAATTCAGAACGAAGATCAACCATCTGGTGCGGACCGAAGATATGAAACGGGCAATTGAGGATTTTTTTGCTGCCGTGAGTGCGAGCGCCATGGCAACGGAGCACGTATCGCATTAGGATGCCGCGTCCTCTCATCCGGGGCGAGCGGGAGTGGTGAGCATGCCAGCAAATAACCGGGGGCCGCAGAACGACAAACAGGATCAGCTCATCGCCGAAGCCCGCCGCACCCGCGAGCTGCGCGAGAAGGACTACCGCGAACAGACGCTCAAGCTCTACCCGCATATTTGTGCGCGGTGCGGCCGCGAATTCGAAGGCAAAAAACTTCGCGAGCTCACCGTCCATCACAAGGACCACAACCACGACAACAATCTCCCTGACGGCAGCAACTGGGAGTTGCTCTGCCTCTACTGTCACGACCATGAGCACCAGGAATTTCTGGACCAGGAGACCTTTAGCGAGACAGCACCGGGCAAAGAAAAAAAACCTGCTCCCATGCAAAAGCCCTTCGCTGCACTTGAAGACCTGTTGAAAAATCTTAAAAAATAGGCGTGAAGATGCAGCAGGGACACCGCAAACAGCCTCTTCCGTCTCTGATGAACTACCAGGGCACCCCGCTCTTAGACATACCCGCCAGGAACAGCTTTTCTTTCCGCCCTCTCCCCAAAACACCCGTTCTTTCCATACAATGACCTGGCCTCCCTTGACAAATAATGTAACAGGTGCTACATTGTAATCAAAAGTTACATCTTTTGCCAGGAGGTGTATTATGAGAACGCTCTTTCCAAGGCTCGAAGAGACCTTTGCCGTAACTATTCAGCATGGTGAAAATTCTGTCATTCCGGCAGACGTATTTGTAGGGGCGTATTGCATACGCCCTGGTGGCAATGGCAACAGAAACAAGGGCGCAAGCATTGCGCCCCTACGACGCAGACCTTTTTGCACCTGATCTGATTGCAGAATAGCCATTGTTTTTTTTGAGCTCTTTGTGTTCTTTCGTGGCTAACCTGAATAGTTACCCTTTTTCGTGCATTGACCAACGGCAAATGCGAACGTCGTCGCGAAGGCGAGGGATAGATGACCAGAGAAGCAAAACAGGAATGGCTCCTGATCTTTTACAGCGTGCCTTCTCACCCGGTGAGCACGCGCATGAAGATCTGGAGAAAACTGGTAAGGTCCGGGGCGGTACAGCTTAAGGGCGCCGTGTACATCATTCCCGCCACTGATGAACATCAGGAGTTCTTTCAATGGCTCATAGGCGAGGTGCGGTCTTTGGGCGGCGACGGCGCCTTCGTCAGAAGCTCCGCGATCGAGACCATGAGCGATGCAGAGGTCCGCGAGCTTTTTATCGGTCAAATCAGTGAGGAATACCGGGGCCTGGACAAAGCCGTTGCTGCGCTTGAGCAGAAGTTCCAAAGCATCCGAAAAGGCACAAAGCTCCAGGACAAACCCCGTTTGATTGACCAGCTTGCCAGGGCAGTTAAGAACTTTGAAGAAATTCGGAAGCGGGACTTTTTTACCTCGACAACCGGAGATACCGTCAAGAAGCGCCTGCAGCAGCTCGAATCCGGCCTCAAGGGCCTGGACAGAGCCGTCGCCGGAGAGGAAGCAGCTATATCGCCGAAGCGTGCGGAGCAGTACCAGAACCGGGTCTGGATAACGCGGAAAAAACCATTTGTAGACCGCATGGCCTCCGCGTGGCTGATTAAACGGTTCATTGATCCCAACGCGACATTCAAATTCATTGAAGAACGGGAACTGACCGCCGGCGGCCCCGATACCACTGCCTTCGACCTGCGAAACGCTGAGTTTACTCATGTAGGAGATCTCTGCACCTTTGAAGTGCTGGTCAAGACCTTCGGCATCAGGGACCGAGCGGTAAAGCAGATCGCTGAGATCGTTCATGAGTTGGATGTGAAAGACGATAAATATGACAATGCCGGGACGGCCGGAGTGGATGAGATCCTTTCCGGCATCCGCAAGACCGGCAGGGACGATAGAGACGCGTTAGAAAGAGGCATATTCGTGTTCGAGATGTTATACCAGTCAAAAACGTAAACAGCATCAGCCCATTTAAGTAGATCACACCATCATCTTAACAAAGGAGGAACTGCAATGCCACCAGTACCAGGACATACAAAATCAAGCATGGAACGAACGGGTAAGGAGTATAAGGAGGTCCATGAATGGCTCGATCTGGACCCGGAAAAGAAAGCGGAACGGCACGACATTACGAAGATCTTTGAATACGGGACCATGATAGAACAGCAGTACGGCAAAGAGGCACGGGACGAATATATCCGCCACCTGCATGACGAC
>JANPMZ010000006.1:0-1537 GCA_031427195.1 Nitrospirota bacterium | reverse complement strand
ATATATCTGAACAGGCCGGTATCGTAAGCGCCACCTCGCGAAATTCAAAACCCACAGCCCGCCACGCGTTGATGCTGATTTTCTCCCGCACGTTTCGAATCGGAAGCGGAGACTTCGTCACGGCCATTTTCAAAGAGGCCGGGGGAAAGCAGATACGATAACTGAAACTCCGGCGCAGCGGCCATACGATTTCCGATAGTATCCGGGAAGAATGCAAGCAAAGCAAGATTAGCGCAGAAGAGCTAACAAGCGGAAACAAGCGGTGCAAAGTGAGTGAGACCCGAAGGACCATCGCGTATCGGAGTCGGAACGAGCTTGGCCTGTCAGGCGCTGAGATTGCACGTCATCTCGGCGTGAACACATCGAGTATAAATCGGGCGCTGGCACGGGTGACCGAGGTTGCCGGTACCGGTAAGAGATGAAAGCATCCTGAGAACCAACGTCCCCAAGTCTAGGTTTCGGATGATGCATAAAGGACCAGATGATCAAACTGCGGTCGATCAGCGCCGAAGACATCGCTGAAATAAAAAAATGGCCTCCTTATAGCAGCGGGTTTGAGCAGATGGATTACGCTCTGCGGGATGACGGCTGGCTCGATGAATTCCGCGGCAGGTCAAACACCTGGATCTATGCCGTTGAATTGAACGATCAGATCATCGGATTCAGTTTGCTCAGCGTCACGTCGGATGAAGACGCGGAGTTTCGCATTGCCCTCCAGCCGGTCTGGACAGGCAAAGGCATGGGGAGAGAAGTCACGCTCGCCACCCTGAAGACAGGTTTCGGGCAATTGAGCCTGGCGAAGATTCACTTGATCGTGAGAAAGAACAACCTTCCGGCATTGAAACTTTATACAAGCATCGGTTTTGTTACAACCGGTGAAAGCGTGCATACGATCGGGGGAAAAGATATTGAATTTATCGATATGGACATGACCAGGGAGCGGTTCACTGATCTCAAGACCGGGGGCAGCGCATGAAACCAGCATTGATATTAGTGGATATTCAGCAGGACTATTTCCCGAATGGAAGGATGGAGGTCGTCGGCGCAGTCGAAGCATCTCTCGTTGCCAAAAGATTGCTGGACTATTTTCGAATAAAGGATCTGCCAATTGTCCATATCCAGCATATTGCGGCGCGTGCTGGCGCGGCCTTTCTCCTGCCGAATACGGAGGGCATCAACTTTCACGAAAGCGTCCGGCCCCTCCCCAATGAAAGGGTGATCGTAAAGCACTTTCCGAACAGCTTCCGGGAAACGGACTTGCAGGAACATCTGCGTGCAAAAGGCGTCAAGGAGCTTGTACTATGCGGCATGATGTCGCACATGTGCATTGACGCGACAACGAGGGCGGCTTTCGACATGAAGGCAGTAATGGAGGCAGTAATGGGGTCAAAGGCAGTAATGGGTAGAGTAGAGAGCTGGTTGCTGCCGCTTTAGGTTCGGCTTGTCTGTTCCCGTCCCTTTCGTCTGACGGTGCCTAAATAGCCTCACCATAACTGCCTTGGCCAGCCCTCCCTCATCAAACCGTGCATGCGGTTTT
>JANPMZ010000005.1:0-4456 GCA_031427195.1 Nitrospirota bacterium | reverse complement strand
GGCAGAGACGCTCGTCTCGGACCTGGAGTTCTTTGGCAGGACGGTCTTTGCAAAAAAAGGGCAGCCATTGCCCGAGCTTCGCCGTTTTCCGACTTGGGGGCTGTTGCCCTTTGAGGCAGACTCGCCGGACAGCCGTACCGTGGGCGAGCGCATGCACTTCCTTTACAGCCTCACGTCCGGCCTTGCCGGCATCTATGTGGCGCCGGTCGGGTCGCTCATGCAGAAGCTTCCGCCCTGGGAGCTGTTTATCGACTCCATCAGAATTATCAAAGCAGCAGCCCAGCTCGATCCGGATAACCTCATTGCCTCGCTCGTGGCCACTGGCTACGAATCATCGTCGCTCGTAACACGCGTGGGCGAGTTCAGCAGGCGAGGCGGGATCGTCGACCTCTTTTCTCCGCTCCATGAACAGCCCGTACGCCTGGAGTTCTTCGGCGATACCATCGAGTCCATGAGAAGCTTTGATCCCGAGACGCAGCGCTCAACAGAAAATTTGTCCGAGGTGGTGGTGCTGCCGGTGCGCGAGCTTATTGTCACCGATCAGGGAAGAGAGCGCTTTAAGGGCCGCGTTGATGATGAAGCATTAAACGATCAGGTTCGCGAAGATGCGCTTATGCCCGGCGTTGAAAGCCTGGCCCCGTTCTTCTATGACATGGAAAGCCTGTTCCGCTACCTGCCCTCAGAAAGCTTCATCGCGCTCATTGAACCCGACGACATCAATAAAACGATCGACGAGCAGCGACAGAAAATAGAAACAGGGCGCGAAGAAGAAGCGGCGGAAGGCAGGGTCCTGCCGGACATTGACGAAATTTACCTTGACCGGGAAGGCGTGCGCGCCGGTCTCTCGAACTTTCCTGTGCTCGACATTCGGCTGCTCGGAACCGGCGCCGGATACCGGCTCGATACGAAGTCCGCGTCATGGCTTGGGGTTCGGCTCACGAAACCGATCAGCCTGGGCGAGCAGGAACGGGAGCGGGAGTCCCTTGAAGGGACCATGGCCGGGCTGGTCGGGAAGCTGAAGCGTTTGAGAGCAGAGAGCCGCGTGGCTGTTGTCTGCGGGACCGATGAGGCCGCGGAGCGGCTCAAGAAACTGTTCTCTGAATACGGCCTGAGCGTGGTTGTCAGCGATCATGTTATTGGCCAGGAAACAGGGCCCTGGCCGATCCTGGTGATGGTCAACCGGCTTTCGGAAGGGTTTCTGTGGCAGGAGCTGGGTCTCGCCTTCATCACGGAAGAGGAGATCTTCGGCAGGAAGGTCCATCGCCCTGCCGCATCGAGATCGAAGGTCGCCCCTTTCCTTTCCTCATTCAAGGAGCTCAAGCCCGGCGACTTCGTGGTGCATACCGACTACGGCGTGGGCGAATACCAGGGCCTGACGCATATCAGCGTTGACGGGTTCGAGACCGATTTTCTGACGCTGCGCTACGAGCCGGACGTGAAACTCTATGTTCCGCTCTACAGCCTTGACAAGGTGCAGAAGTACATCGGCGCCGAGGGCTCGGCGCCGAAGCTGGACCGGCTTGGAGCTCCTGCCTGGGCAAAGACCAAGGCAAAGGTAAAGAAGGACATCCTGGCCATGGCGCAGGAGCTGGTGGCCATTTATGCCGTGCGCGAGGCCCAGACCCGCCCTGCCTTTACCCCGCCGGACAATCTTTACCGCGAGTTCGAGTCCGCCTTCCCCTATGAGGAGACGCCGGACCAGCAGAAGGCCATCGAGGATGTGCTTTCCGACATGCAGCGGCCGCGGCCCATGGACCGCGTGGTCTGCGGCGATGTGGGCTACGGCAAGACCGAGGTCGCGCTCCGGGCCGCGTTCAAGGCAATGGAGGACGGCATGCAGGCGGCCGTGCTCGTGCCCACGACGCTCCTGGCCGAACAGCACTTTCGCACCTTCTCGGAGCGGCTTGCGCCCTTCTCGATCCGGGTGGAGATGCTTTCCCGTTTTCGCACCAGAGCGGAACAGCAGGAGACGCTCAAGGGTTTAAAGAGCGGGACCGTGGATTTCGTGGTCGGCACGCACCGCCTGCTCCAGAAGGACGTGGTGTTCAAGAACCTCGGCCTTCTGGTGGTGGACGAGGAGCACAAGTTCGGCGTAAAGCACAAAGAGCGCATCAAGGAATTCAAGAAGCTCGTGGACGTGCTGACGCTCACGGCCACGCCGATCCCGCGCACGCTCCATATGTCGCTTGCCGGCATCCGGGACCTCTCGATCATCCAGACGCCGCCGCTCGACCGCCAGGCCATCCAGGTGTCGCTGGCGCGCTTCGGCAAACGGGTGATACGCGAGGCGATCCTGCGCGAGCTCGAACGGGGCGGGCAGGTGTTCTTTGTGCATAACCGCGTCCAGGGTATCGAGCGCATGGCCGATTTCGTCTCGAACCTCGTGCCCGAAGCAAAGGTCGGCATTGCCCATGGCCAGCTCAAGGAGCACGAGATCGAGGACGTGATGGCGAAGTTCCTCGCGAACACGCTGAATGTGTTGGTGACCACGACGATCATCGAATCGGGCATCGATATCCCCACAGCGAATACGATCATCATCAATCGCGCGGACCGCTTCGGCCTTGCGGACCTCTACCAGATCAAGGGGCGCGTCGGCAGGAGCAGGGAAAAGGCCTACGCGATCCTGCTTGCGCCGGCGGACGAAGTGCTCACGGAGACGGCGCGCAAGCGGCTCCGGGCCATTCAGGAGCTGTCCGAGCTCGGCGCCGGCTTCCGCATCGCGGCCCAGGACCTGGAGACGCGGGGCGCCGGCAATCTGCTCGGCAAGCAGCAGTCAGGCCACATTGCGGCCGTGGGCATCGACCTCTATACTCAGATGATGGAAGAGGCCATGGCCGAGCTGCGCGGCCAGGAGCTGGCCATCGAGCCGGATACGCAGATCACGATGCGCGCCTCGGCCTTCATCCCCGAGGACTACATTAACGACCCGAGCCTGCGGCTGGCGGCGTACAAGGAAGTGTCGAGCGTCGGCGACGAGGCGCAGCTCCGTGATCTTGCCGATGAGCTGCGCGACCGCTACGGCCTGCTGCCCGAACCCGCGGCCAATCTGTTCGAGATCATGAGCATCAAGCTCATCGCCAAAAAGGCCCGCGTTGCGCGGATCGACGCGGGCAAGACCATGGTGCAGATCACCTTTGCCGAAGGCGCGAAGATCCCGCCCGAACGAGTCATGCTGCTGCTCAAGAAAAACAAGGGAAAGATCAAGCTGGTCTCCGAGTATACGCTACTGCTCGTCCTGGGAGATGAATCGCTTAAAACTGCTTCAAATGCGGTGAAAAAGTGCTTGCAGGAACTGTTGTAGTGTGTTATATACAGTGGCATTCTACGCACAGAGATGCGCGTTCAACGCAGCTAAAATTACAACAAAAACCACCGGAGGAATACTTCATGAAACAGTTTTCCCAGACCGCCACAATCGTGATCGCACTTGCGCTCGGCCTTGCCGGCTGCAACAAGGGCACTGACAGCGCCGTGCTTGCCAAGGTGAACCGGACCACGATCACGGTCGCCGATTTCAAGAAACAGGTCCAGGACCTGGACCCGCAGGTCCAGCCCATCGTGTCCACCGATGCCAAGGCCCGCAAGGAGTACCTCGACCAGATCGTTGGATACGAGGTGGCGCTTCAGGAAGCAAAGCGGCTTGGGCTCGACAAGGACGTTGAGTATAAAAAACGGATGGCTACCTACCGCGAAGAGATGGAGCGGAAGGTCCAGGAGGCGATGAAGTTCGAGCTGCTGGCCAACCTGGTCAAAAAAGAGCTCGCCAACAAGATCACCGCCCCCTCCGACCAGGAGGTCAAAGACTACTACACCAAGAATATCACCCGTATGCGCACGGCCGACGGCAAGAAGGTCAGCCTCGAGCAGGCCGCGCCCCTCATCAAGGACCGGATGGCCAGCGAGCAGCAGCGCGACGCCTTTGTCGAGTATGTGAAGAACCTCAAGGCCAAGGCCACGATATCGATAGACGAAAAGATTCTCGCTTCGCTGGGCATCGATACCGCCGAGCCCTCGGCACACGATGGTCTCAAGAAGCCCTCTGCCGCAACGGAGGCGCCTGCAAAGGAAGTGCACGGGAAATAACGCAGGAAATATGCCTATCTATCGGTTCGTGACATATATAGCCCCGGCGTTGTTCCTGGGGCTTCTCTTTTTTTCGTGCACGAAAAAAGAGGAAACAACGGTCCCGGAGCCCGCATCTTCGGTCTCAGCAGACATCAGGGTCGTGGCGACCGTGAACGGCGACCCCATCACGCTGGCCGAGTTCCAGGAACGGTTGGCCCGTGCAGGGTTCAAATCCGGCAAAGAGGTGGAGCCGCAGGTCAAGGAAGAGTTGCTGAACCGCCTGGTGGAGCGCAAGATGCTGCTGAGCGAAGCCCAGCGGCGGCGGATCAAGATCGGGCTGCCCGACATCAATAAACGGATCGAGTCGTTCCGGACCGAGCAGGGCCAG
>JANPMZ010000004.1:0-2832 GCA_031427195.1 Nitrospirota bacterium | reverse complement strand
TCTCGCGCACAAAAAGTTCGCTGATTGCAACGTGAACCGGCTGCGCCAGTGGGGCCACTTGCTCCTCTTTTATTCCTTTGCCGGCCTGGCTGTTGTCACGACCGTGGCGATCGTGTATCTCTACGGCTGGAAATTTTTCGGAATTGAAAAGTTCGGACCGTTCAACTTCGGTGTATCGCCCTATCCGAACAATGATCCCATGAAGATACTGGCTCTGGTCAGTTCAGCAGCCTTTGCTCTGGGCGTTGCCATCATTCTGCTGAACCGGATCGGCAAGGCGGGAAAGGCGGGCATGGGCTCCTATTTCGACTGGATTTTTCTTGCCGTCGTTACGGGCGTGGGCGCCACGGGCATGCTCTCCTGGGGGCTTCGGCTGGCCGAGATGACGGTGGGCTACTGGGTGTACTACTTCCATTTGGTGTTCGTCTGGGCCTTGTTCGCCTACGCGCCGTATTCCAAATTCGCTCACCTGTTTTATCGCACGACCGCCATGGTCTTTGCGAAGTATACGGGGCGGGACAAGTAACGTCGCGCCCGAAGCGCCGCAAGCAATGAGGTAAGCCATGAAAGTCAAAGAACTCTTAAGCATCAAGGGCATCGAATGTTTCAGTATCCAAAGTTCGGACATGCTGCAGGCGGCGGCCAAGCAGATGGCTGAGTGCAACATCGGCGCGCTTTTGGTCATGGACCGCGGTTCGCTGGTCGGGATCGTTACCGAGCGCGATATTGTGAAGAACGCTGCTGGTGCAGGGGTGCCAATGAAAGAGGTTGTGATCAAGGACGTCATGAGCGCCAATCTGCTCGTGGTCAAGCCCGGAGATGACCTTGATTACGTCATGGCAATCATGATCCAGAACAACATCCGCCATCTTCCGGTCATTGAAGAGAACGGTTTGATGGGCCTCTTGTCCATGCGCGATGTAGTGCGGGTCCTGGTGAAGAACCTGAAGGCCGAGAACCACTATCTGAAGGACTTCATCGGCGGGAAATTCGAAGCATAAGCCGGTTTTAACTGTTAAGCAAGGGGGGATGCCGGAAAGAAACAGGTCAGTAAGCAGTTCAGCGTGAACAGGTTTATTTGATAGACGTTCCATGGGTATTGTATAACCTAATCTTATAAGGAGGAGAACTAATGAGTTACACGATTCTTTTTGCCCTGGGATGCGGCATTGCCGGAGTTATTTACGGCATCGTGACCGCGATCTGGGTGAACAAGCAGGATGCAGGCAATCAGAAGATGATCGACATTTCCAATGCAGTGAAGGAAGGCGCTAATGCGTTCCTGGCGCGCGAGTACAAGACCGTCGCAATGGTCGCGGCAGTTCTGGTGCTTGTCATGGCATTCATTCCCGCACTCGGGATGTGGGCAGCCGCCGGATTTATCGTTGGTACCGTGGGCTCAGCCCTTGCCGGCTTCATCGGCATGTGGGTGTCGCTCCGTGCCAACGTTCGTACGGCAGCAGCAGCGAGCAAAGGCCTCCAGGCCGCGCTCAGCCTTGCGTTCAAGGGCGGCTCCGTGACCGGCATCATGGTCGTGGGCCTTGGCATCATCGGCCTTGCCGGTTTTTACATAATCGCCAAGACGTATGCCCCGGCCGATCAGGTAGCCATTGCCCTCATCGGACTCGGCTTCGGTTGCTCGCTCATGAGCGTGTTCGCCCGTATCGCAGGTGGTATCTACACCAAGGCAGCTGACGTGGGCGCCGACCTCGTGGGCAAGGTTGAGAAGAACATCCCCGAAGACGACCCACGCAACCCGGCCGTGATCGCCGACAACGTGGGCGACAACGTGGGCGACTGCGCTGGTATGGCAGCCGACCTCTATGAGACCTACACGGTGACCCTCGTGGCCGCCATGCTCCTCGCCAAGACCGTGTTTGGTTCCGACAGCCCGTGGATCGAGTTCCCGCTTATGCTCGGCGCGGTTTCGATCATTGCTTCCATCATCGGCACCTATGCCGTGAAGCTCGGCAAGAAGCAGTACATCATGGGCGCTCTGTATAAGGGATTGGCCGTTGCAGGCGTTATCGCGGCAGGAGCGTTCTATGTTGTGGCCAGATTCTTTATCGCTGATCTTGGCCCCAACGCCGGCGTATTCACGGCGAACACTGTGTTCTTCATCTCCCTCATCGGCCTAGCCCTCACCGGCCTGATCGTGTGGATCACCGAGTATTTCACCGCTAAAGAGTATGCCCCGGTGCAGCACATTGCACAGGCGAGCCTCACCGGCCACGGCACGAACGTGATCGCCGGACTCGCAGTCAGCATGAAGTCCACCGCAGCGCCCGTGCTCGTGATCGTTGCCTCGATCCTCGGCGCTTACTGGCTTGGCGGCGGATTCTCCGGTCTGCCGAATGCAGCAGATGGCGGCATCTTTGCCATCGCGCTTGCTGCTGTTTCCATGCTCTCCATGACCGGTATCATCGTGGCCATTGACTCTTACGGCCCGATTACGGACAATGCGGGCGGCGTCGCAGAAATGGCCGGACTTCCTCAGGCCATCCGTGACATTACCGATCCTCTCGATGCAGTCGGCAACACTACCAAGGCAGTGACCAAGGGCTATGCCATCGGCTCCGCAGCTCTTGCCGCTTTGGTGCTGTTCTCTGAATATTCACGTTCCTTCGGCGAGACGGTCCTGTTCGACCTTTCGAACCCCATGGTCCTTTGCGGCCTGTTCATCGGCGGCATGCTCCCCTACTACTTCGGCGCGCTCCTTATGGAGTCCGTGGCTAAGGCTGCAGGCGGCGTGGTGGAAGAAGTTCGCAGACAGTTCCGCGAGATCCCGGGCATCATGGAAGGCACGGGAAAGCCGGAGTACGGCAAGTGCGT
>JANPMZ010000003.1:0-3180 GCA_031427195.1 Nitrospirota bacterium | reverse complement strand
CTGCGGCTGCGGCGAAGCCCTCAGAAATGCGATCATGACACCGGAAAAACTTATCCCGGCGAAGACCAAAAAAGATCTTGCCCTGATCATCGGAAAGTATATGAAGAAATAGCCGCACCTATCCCTTGCTGTGCTGGAGGTCCTTTTGTGAGTTTGCTCGTTGTCGGTACAGTCGCACTGGATTCGGTAAAAACTCCCTTCGGAAACGTTGAGAACGCTCTTGGCGGTTCAGCCACGTATTTTTCCACGTCAGCCAGCTATTTTACCGAGGTCCGGCTTGTTGCCGTCGTCGGAGAGGACTTTCCCAAGGAACACATCCTCTTCCTGAAAAGCAAGAGCATTGACATCCGCGGCCTCGAGGTCCAGAAGGGCGAGACCTTTCGCTGGAAGGGCGAATATGGATATGATCTGAACGAAGCCCATACCCTGGCCACACATTTGAACGTGTTGGCGACCTTCAAACCGAACATTTCCGACGATTATAAAAATTCTGATGTCGTTTTCCTGGCGAACGTGGACCCGGAGATCCAGTTCGATGTTCTTAAGCAGGTAACAAAACCGAAGCTGGTAGCGTGCGACACGATGAACTATTGGATCTCAAGCAAGCTTGATGCCCTGAAGCGGACGCTCAAAGAAGTTGATCTCCTCACTATTAACGAGGCGGAACTCAGGCAGCTTGCGGGCGAAGCAAGCCTGGTAAAAGCAGCCAAGAGCGTGCAGGCCATGGGACCGAAGACGATCGTCGTCAAACAGGGGAGCTACGGCGCCATCATGTTCAGCGGCAAGAGCGTTTTCAGTGCGCCGGCCTATCCCCTCGAAACAGTATTCGATCCCACCGGGGCGGGCGATACCTTCGCGGGCGGTTTCATGGGATATCTGGCGAACACCATGAACTTTTCCGAAGACAGCCTGCGCCAGGCCGTCATCTTTGGCAGCGTCATGGCTTCGTTGAACGTTGAGGCGTTCAGTCTTGATCGTCTTCGCAACCTGAATTATAAAGAGATCGAAGGAAGATACCGGGAATTCAAGCAGTTGACGCATTTTGAGAATATTTGATCTGAACGTTCAGCCGTTCTGATCGGGCGCATACTCGATAACTATGTTTACCACTGACCCAACCATCGTTGATCTGAAAATCAAGGAAAGGAACCTGTATAAGGCGATCTTTTCCATGAATTTTCATCAGGTCGCAATTCCGGAGCATGGGGTTGATGAAGCGCGGTGTTACATATTCTTTTTCCGCGAAGGGGACAAACTTTCGGCATATATTGTGCTCTATATGCCCAGCACCGGACGTCGCTTATACTATACCTATTCATCCAATCCTTTTCCCGAAATTGATCTGCCCATGGTGGAAGATGTTGCACGTGCTTTCGGCGAGGATATGGGCTTTTTCCTCGACGAAAAATCATTTGCGTCATCATCGGTCGTGGAAAAGAACCTGTGGATCGATGAACAGCCCATATTCGGATTTAAGGCCACGGAGGAACATGCCGACGCTGTTGGGACGACAGAAACAATTGCGGTACCGGCGGCTGCGGCTGATGATGGCGCGAACACTATTACGGAGGCGCCAGCGCCACCCGTTCTCCAGCCGACACCGTTAGCGCCGGAGTACCAGACGGCGCCGATGCCACCTGCTGCCCAGCCGATGTCGGCAGCGCCAGTATACCAGCAAGCGCCGGCACAACCTGTTCCTACGACGCCTCCAGCAGCTCCGGTGTACTACCAGCCTGCACCGCCCGCAGCGACTGCGCAGCCGACACCAGCAGCTCCGGTATACTACGAGCCTGCTCCGCCCGCACCGGCTGCGCAACCGACACCGGCAGCTCCGGTGTACTACCAACCTGCTCCGGCAGCACCGGCTGCCCCGCAAACACCGCCTCAAACGATGTATCATAAAGAGATCGAATCTCAGGTGGAAGTAGAGGCTGATGCTCGTTCTCCGCGTCAGGAGAACTCTGCTGTATCGCATTCTTCAACGGAAAAAGTGAAAGCTGCTGGAGCAGCCTCGCGGATAGCGCGACCGGTCAGATCGAACCCTCTCGAAGGGGAACCTCGTACAACACAGAAGAATCCGCCCCCAGCGCCGAAACAACAGGTGAAAAAAGAAACGCGCGGCGCCATCGGTGTTGTGGGCCGTGAAATGGAAGCGCTTGCACGGCTTATGGCGTCGTTTTGAAAGGAGTCCGATTTTCATGAGACTGTTAGCCGTCGTTCTCGTGCTGTTCCTGACGGCCTGTGCAACCACACAGGTTAACAAAGTAGATAAGGTAAAGATGTCCGAGGGGTACTACCTGAAGGGAGTTTCGTACCTTCAGAAGAAGAACTATGAGCTGGCCCTTGTTGAATTCCAGCGTTCTATCCAGACGGACAAAAAGAACAAAAATGCCTATTACGCGCTCGGCAGCATCAGTGAAACCATGGGTAAATTTGCTGACGCAGAGCGATATTATGAGGCTGCCCTCGATATCGATCCGCAATACTCAGAGGCATATAATGCGCTGGGAGTCGTTTATTCCAGGCAGGAGCGTTGGCAGGATGCGCTCAAAGCGTTTCATAATGCGCTCGAAAACAAACTGTATACGACTCCTCATATTGCTTACTACAACATGGCCCACGTATACATGGCGCAAAAGAACTATGAAAAGGCGATCGAGGCGTACCGTGAATCGAAACGGTTCGCCAACTATGATCAGACCATCTATGAGCTGGGAACTGCCTTGTTCGATGCAGGAAAAGTGAAGGAAGCGATCAGCGAGTTCAATGAAGGCGTCTCGTTATCGCCGGGCAATGCCTATATCAGGTATGGACTGGCGCTGGCGCTGTTGAAAGACAGTAATAAAAAAGCTGCTCTTGCTGAGTTTAAAAAAGTTGTTGAGCTGGCTCCAAAAAGCGAACTTGCACAAAAGGCGAAAGATTACATAACGACCCTGAGGTGAAACCGGTGGGGACATTAGGACAGTACTTAAGCAGTGCACGCGAATTGAAGGGGTTTGATCTGCACGATGCGGCTCAGCAGACCCGTATCGGCATACTGTATCTTAAAGCTCTGGAGCAGGAAGACTTTGCAAAACTACCGGGTGAGGTTTTTGTCAAGGGCTTTCTGAAAAACTATGCTAAATTTCTGGGCCTTCCCGAGCAGGAAGTGCTGAAAAAGTACGGCGAACTCCGGTTTAC
>JANPMZ010000002.1:0-5008 GCA_031427195.1 Nitrospirota bacterium | reverse complement strand
TGATGCGCGGCAAATATCTCCAGCGCCAGCCCGAAGACGTGGTCGACGAGATCGCTACAATTCAGGAGGACCACATCTACTTCGTGGACGATGAGACATTCCTGAACAAGGACCGCTTGACCAGGATCGCGAACCTGCTGCTCGAACGGGGCATCAAAAAGAAGTATATCAGCTGGGCCCGGGCGGACACGATCGTGAAGTATCCAGAACTGTTCAGGCTCTGGAAGCAGGTGGGCCTCGGTGTGGTTTATGTGGGCCTGGAGGCTATGGTCGGATCGCGGCTCGATAAATATAAGAAGCGCACGAGCGTTGACACGAACCGCAAGGCTGTGGAACTGCTGAAGGAGATCGGGATCACGCTCCATGCGAGCTTCATGGTGGACCCGGACTTCTCGGTCCAGGACTTCCGCGACCTCGAAAAAGAGATCATGAAGGTCTGCCCGGCTGAAGTGACCTTTACGGTCTTCTCGCCCTCGCCGGGCACCGAGCTCTGGAAACAGCACAAGGACGACTATATCGTCGATCCCTATCTGTACTACGATTGCATGCACACGATCCTGCCGACCAAGCTTCCGATGAAGCTTTTTTATGCTCATTTTGCGAAGCTGTCCCGGGTGGCCTTGCAGGCGAATCCACTGCGGGTGCACCGGGTGAAAGTGCCGTTCAAGGAAATGATGAAGATCATTTATCTTGGCACGCGCTACATCTTCTCCATGCGAAATATCTATAAGGACTATCTGCCGAAAAAGGGATGAATATATTTGATATCATAAAACGCGAGACCCATGCGTTTACCGACAAGATCGCCGTCATTGAAGCGGACGACCAGATCACCTACGGCAGACTGCTGGCCTCGGCGGACCTGGTTGCCGGGTCGCTGCACAAAAAAGGCGTGGGCAGGCTGCAGCGCGTCGGCCTGTTGTGCGACGACAGCATCGATTACCTCATCCTGAGCCTGGCAATTCTTTCCTTGTCAGCCGTGATTGTACCGGTCTCGACGGAGCAGACGCCGGAAGAGGTGGAAACGGTCATTGACAGGATTGATGTCGATTTTCTGGTGGCTGAGCCGAGCCTGCGGAAGGGCGGTTACGGCGAACTACTGCAGTCCGAGGGCCTCTTCAAGAAACAGTTCATCTTCGCGAAACGGACGGTCCGGGAGCGGCCCAAGTCGGAATATTTCCGCATCAATCCCGCATTCATCCGCTTCACCTCGGGCACCACGGGGACCAGCAAGGGAGTGGTGCTTTCCCACGAAGCGATCATCGAACGGACCGATGCGGCAGATAAAGGCCTGCGGATCACGGCGGAGGACACGGTGCTCTGGGTGCTCTCCATGAGCTTTCATTTTGTGGTCACGATCCTGCTATTCCTGAGGCGCGGCGCCACCATCGTGCTCTGCGGCCACCGGTATCCCACGTCGCTGATCGAAGGCGTGCAGGCCCATCAAGGAACGGTCATTTATGCTTCGCCGTTCTATTACAGCCTGTTGGCCCGGACCGAGGCGCTGGCCTGCGATGAGCTGAAGCATATCCGCCTCGCGGTTTCCACAGCCATGAAACTGCCGGAGCAGGTGGCAGAGTCCTTCTTCGCTAAGTTCGGTTTTGAACTGACCGAAGCCTATGGCATCATCGAGGTGGGCCTGCCCTTTATCCGTCTTTCCGGGACCAGGGAAAAGCGGGGTTCCGTCGGCAAACCGCTGCCGGATTTCGAGATCGCCCTGGACAAGAAGGATGCAGAAGGGGTCGGCGAGATCCGGATCAGAGGGAAAGGCATGCTCGATGCGTATTATTCCCCCTGGCAGGGCAGGGAAGACATCTTAAGCGATGGTTGGTTCAAGACCGGCGACCTTGGCAAAATCGACACTGACGGATTTCTCTTCATCGTCGGCAGGGACAAGGACGTGATCAATTTTGTGGGCATGAAGGTTTTTGCCCTGGAGGTTGAAGCGATCCTGAACCGGCATCCGCAGGTGAAGGAGTCGCTGGTGTACGGCGCTGCGCACCCACATTACGGACAACTGCCTATTGCAAAAATCGTGGCGCGGGAAGACCAGGGCGTTCCGGACCCCAATGACCTGCGGCGGTACTGCTACCAGCATCTGGCGCGGTACAAGGTCCCGAAGGATTTTGAGTTCGTAGGCCAGCTTCCCAAAACCGCAAGTGGGAAATTGAAAAGATGAAGATACTGCTCATAAATCCCTTTGGCTCGAACTGGGTTGAAGGTAGGGAAGACAAGAGCGAAACCGCTGTCCGGATGGCGCCCATGGGCATTCTGTCCATTGCCGCTTATCTGGAACAGCAGGGCGTCGAGACCGCGGTCCATGACTGCCGCGGACCGGTGACGCGCGTAGGGACAGCTGACGTCATGTCGCGCGTTGCCGGGTTCAAGCCCGATATGGTGGGGTTCACCGCGGTCACATCGAGCTTTTTGAATGCCTATCGCCAGGCCGAAGCGATCAAGCAGACAGCCCCGCATATCAAAACCATTGTCGGCGGGGTGCATGTGTCCGCGCTGCGCGGAAAGATTCTCGAACAGTATCCAGCCATCGATTACCTCGTTACCGGCGAAGGCGAGAAGGCCATGGCTGAACTTGCCGCAGGCGTAGAGTCTGGTTCGATTCAGGGGCTGGTGTATCGCCTGGGCGCTGAGATAAAGGACAACGGACTCAGGACCGATCTTGTTGAGCTCGACACCCTTCCGTTCCCGGCATATCATAAGCTCGAGGGGTTTCCGAAGCGTTTCGAAGCGGCCTTGTTCAATTATCCCAAGGCGCCGACCGCAACGATCATATCGAGCCGCGGCTGTCCCTATCAATGCTCCTACTGCGATCGGTCGGTGTACCGCAGGAGCTTCCGGTTCAATTCAGCGGAATATCTTTACGGGCATATGGAATTCCTGAAAAAGAACTTTGGCGTCAGGCACGTGTTCTTCTACGACGACCTGTTCACCTTCAACCGCGAGCGGATCGAGAAGTTCTGCAACCTCCTGCTCCAAAAACCGCTTGGCATGACTTATAATTGCGCAGTGCGCGTAGGCCATATCGACGACGCGTTGCTCAAGATGCTTAAGGCGTCAGGCTGCTGGATGGTGAGCCTCGGCATCGAGTCCGGCGCCCCCGAGATCCTGGCGCGCCACAAGACCAAGGTTGATTTCAATGAGATGAAAACCACGGTGCAGCGCATTCAGAAGGCAGGCATCAGGGCCAAGGGCTTGTTCATGATGGGGCTCCCGGGCGAGACCGAGGAGACCATCAAGATGACGACGGACTTTATTAACGGCCTCGAACTGGACGATATGAATATGACCAAATTCACGCCCTTCCCGGGTTCGCCCATCTACCAGAACATTCTTGAAGAGGGGACCTTTGACGAAAAGTGGGAGCTCATGAACTGCCTGAACTTCGTGTTCGTGCCGAAGGGTATCGCATCGAAAGAACGACTCGACGACCTGTACAGACAGTTCATCAAGCAGTTCTACACCGGCAAGAACTGGACCCGCAAGATCGTACCGCTCATGTTCAAGTCGCCTGACAGCGCGCGCCGTCTGTTCACGAACCTGCGCACCTTCCTCATGATCAAGAGCGATTTCGAGCCGAAGAAAAACAAATAGAAACTTTTTCGTCAGGGAACTCGGTTGTCCCACTCAAAACCCTACCGTAAATTATTCATTTCATTGCTTGCCCTTTGTGCCTATATGTAGTAAAGTTTTCAATCAGTTGACCCTATCTCTGCTCATCAGGAGAATCATGGCTTTAGCGAAGAGAATTGATCGCTGGAAATATGTTTTCGTCCTCGTTGTTTGCCTGTTGCTCACGAGCACGTGGCTGACAGGTTGCGCCATCCCCATTACCTACCACGACGCTGCTACTTACAAAAATCTGACCGATCTGAAAGCCGAAGCTGTGATGCTTGTTGAGACGTTTGATACAAAGCCCTTTTCCGCGAATAAGGCGGTAATAGCGGACATCACGCTGAAATTTCGCAAAGCTTACGAATATGAGAAGGGAAAAGGCATTGCCAACAACGACACCTTGAAGCAGTTTGATGAGGTCTGGAAATTGTTGAACGGGGACATAACGGATTATCGGGAAAACGGGAACGCGACTCTTGGCCCAAAGTATTTTCGCGAAGCAGCGGTAGTTCTCGGGCAAGCCTTTGATATTGTCATAGCGACTGAAAACTTGAAGAACAAGGATAAATAACAGGAGCCGGTATGAGCAAGTTCACGGATTACATCGATGGTTTCGCGGATACGACCTCGACGCTGGCCAAAGAGGAGCTAAAGGAACTTATCATTTCAGCCGAGAAAGTTAAGTCGGAATTTGTCAGATTGCAGGCGGAAAACGTTGAACGCTGGATTACAATGCTGGCAACAGGCGCGTTGACTCCCGCGGGTTTTAAAAAACAGGTGGCAAAGTTAGATGTCCTCACAAAGTTGGAGACTATCAAGCTGGAAGTATCGGCTAAAGCCAGTGCTCAGCGTCTTGCGGATGGTATTCAAAAACATGTAATTGACGGGCTCTGTAAGCTGTTGTAGAGGTAAGACCGACGCAGTGCCATGCGCTATGAGCGGCTGAGGCCTTAAGCTTTTCGATGGCGAAAAGCAAAAAACGAAGGTGGCGGACTGTTGGGGCAACGCAAGAAACAACTATCTCGGAGATGCCTTGTTCGATGAATGGATGAAAGATGGACGATGGATAGGCCAAATGCTCGTCGGGTATCAACGTCCCGGAGTCGCTTACTGACGGAAACACCGAGGTTGAGGCGAGGAGGCGGGTGCTATGAAGGCAAAAGCTGCAAAGAAAAAAGTAACTGATGAGGAGTACTACGATAAACACGGCATTCTCGGTGAAATCGTGGAAGGTGACGTCGCGCTGAGTCTTGAAGACGCGCTCAGGCAGGACATCCTCTCGGGAAAACGAAAGAGAAAATTGCGGAACATAACGATCAAGCTTGACCCGCTCTATCTCTTGTCGATCAAAAAAGTCGCCACGAAGAAGGGAATACCC
>JANPMZ010000001.1:0-7058 GCA_031427195.1 Nitrospirota bacterium | reverse complement strand
TGAATGTTCAGCATATAGCCATGCCGCCTTTTGTTCCGGCGCTCTGCATTCAAGTGGGGTACTATATGCGCCACGGTCAATGGCTTACGGACCTTTCTTTTACAACGGTCTTTGAGCAGTTCTCGTCAAGGCTCTATGAATGGTTTCTGGGATCCCTGATCGTCGCGCCGCTGTTTGCCGTGCTGATCGGTGCGGTTGTGTTCATATCAGCCACGGTAATACGGAAAATAAGGTACGCCAATGTCACCAAAGAAGGATGTTGAAAGGAATCGGGGCAACCGGTTAGGCTTCTGGATCTTCCGCATTGCAGCGAAGATTTTCGGACTGCGGGGAGCTTATGGCCTGCTTTATTTCGTCTGCCTGTACTACGTGATTGTTGATCGCGCGGCGGTCGCAGCGAGCATGGCCTATGTCCGGAGACGCTTCCCGGACCACGGGATGCTCAGACAACAGCTTGATGTGTACCTGCTGTTCGTGAATCAGGGGGAAAGCCTCATCGACCGGTACTACGTTGCCGCCGGTGGAAGTGATATCGACCTCGAACTCCTGGGGTATGAGAAGATACAGGACCACCTGGCCGAGGGGCAAAAGGGGATGATCTTCCTGACGGCCCATGTGGGCAACTGGCAGGTTGCGACAACAGCGCTCAGGAAACTCAACCGTACCGTGTACCTTATGATGCGGCCTGAGGACAATGTGGCCGTTAAAGAAGCGCTGAACATCGACAACGAGCAGGAAGCTATCAGGGTGCTGTATACCGATGGTTCCCTGGGCGGCGTGGTTGAAGCTTTGAAGGCGATCAGCCAGGGAGGCATTGTCTCGATCATGGGAGACCGGACCTATGGGTACAGTTCACTGGAAGCGTCGCTGCTGGGCGGAAATGTCCGGTTCCCTTACGGCGCATTCAGCCTCGCGGCCGCGGCACAATGTCCAGTTGCGGTTCTGCTGTCGGCCAAGGTTGGCGTGAAAGAATATGTGACCGACATTTCGCATGTTATCAACCCGCCAAAAGGTGTGCGGGGCAGCAAGGAAGCGGAGCTCGCGGCCTGTGTTCAGGAATTCGCACGCATTCTGGAAAAGTATGCAATTCACTATCCCTATCAGTGGTTCGTTTTTCGCGACATGTGGCAGGGGAATGATTGATACGATAAACACCTTACGTGCAAGGAGAAGAAGATGGAAAACAACAAAGAGCAGGAACTGGCAAAAATACGCAAAGACCTCAAGGAAATGATCGTCCGCGATCTCTCGCTGGAGGACATCAATCCGGCTGATATCAAGGATGACGAGGTCTTGTTCGGCGAAGGGCTCGGGCTCGATTCTCTTGATGCCGTCGAGATCGTCGTTCTGTTGCAGCGCAATTTCGGCATGGAAGTCAAGAATATGGACGAGGGGAAAGAGATCTTCCATTCCATCAATACCATCGCCAATTTTGTTTATGAGAACAGAAAAAAGACATCCTGATGCCCGTTTATCGGGCTGCATGAGACGGCTGATGATCGCGTTGTTGTTGCCGCTGTTCCTTGTCGCCTGCAGCGCCATGAGCCCCCGGGAAAACATCCTTCCTGGCCCGGGCATTCCGCTCGTGACCTTCGTGTTCGATGACGGATTCGATACGGATTATCTGGTGGCGCGGGATGTTTTTGCCGAACAGGGCGCGGTCGCCTGCTCGGCGATCGCCACGGACCTGATCGGCCGCCCGGGATTTCTGGAGCCCGGGCAGATCATCGGTCTCAGGGATGCAGGCTGGGAGATCATGGCACATACGGCGTCCCATCGGAACTTGCGGTCCCTTTCTCCCGCCCAGGTCGAGGATGAGTTGTTCCGTTCCAAAACGATCCTTGAAGGTATGGGCGTGACGGTCAAGAACCTCGTCTATCCCTATAATAAAAGCAGTGAGATGATACGATCCATCGCCCGTAAATACTACCGCTCTGCACGGGGAGGCGTTGACACCTTTAACCGGGACGTTCTCGAACAGTATGATCTGCGGTCCGTTTCCAATAAAAAATTCGGGCTCAGGCAGATGCAGGCCCGGGTGGATCAGGCCTATGCAGAACGCGACTGGCTGATCATCCATGGCCACCAGATAGATGTCAAGATCACACTGACCAAAAAAACCGGCGCCTTCACCAGGGGCGAACAACTTGTTTTCAACCCCTCGGGCGCGCGGGGGAGGCATATGCGGGACCAATGGTTCCTGTCGGCAGGGTATCTTCATTTTGTTCCGCTGGCAGGGTCGCCGCAGCCGGGGGACCGGGTCACGGGCGTATCGAGCGGCACGGTTGCCCGCCTTGACAAGGTCGTCTACAACCAGCGCGCGGAGATTTCCGACTTGCTTGCGTATGTGCGCACGAAGTATCCGGATATGCGGATCGTGACCGTTGATAAAGCCCTGGACCTGTTGGGCGTTCCGGACGTTTCTGTCGTTCCGGAGAAAAACCCGAAGACTCAGGAAAATATTTAGACACGGAAAAAATGGATGAGCATCAGGCAACGGCGGATAAGGACCATACGGCGCAGGTAAAGAGTTAACTTATGGATACCTCTACAATATTGATAACGGGCATGGGTGTAATCTCGGCAGCGGGGAACAACGCCGGCGAGACGCTGCTGTCCTTTAAGCAGGGAACGAGGAACGCGGGACCGGTGACCCTCTTTCCCACGATCCTGAAGTCTCCCGTGTTCGAAGTGCGGCGGTTGCCGGCCGGATACTATCGGGAAGGCTTGCGTACGCTGAGCCTTGCCCTGATCGCAGTTGACCAGGCCTTGCAGGATGCACGACTCGGCGACCTGTCAAAGTTCCGGGTGGGAGTTTGCATGGGAACGACCGTGGCAAGCCAGCTGAACGCTTTGCAGTTCTATAAATCATATCGTGAGAGCGGTGCAGCGCCGATGACCTCGGTAGACAGGTTTTTGAAGGGGAATCTTGCCGAGTTTATCGCGCGCAAGATCGGGGCACGGGGACCGCAGGCTTCCGTGGTGAACGCCTGTTCGTCCGGGACCGACGCGATCGGCATTGCCCTGTCCTGGCTCAAGAGCGGCCTCTGCGACATTGCCATCGCCGGCGGGGCCGATGAACTGAACCATGTGCCCTACTGCGGCTTTAATTCCCTGGGCATCGCCAATCCCGGGCTCTGCGCGCCTTTTGACCGCGACCGCAAGGGGCTGAACCTCGGCGAAGGCGCGGGCGTGCTGGTCATGGAGACGCGGGAAACGGCGCGCAAGCGGGGGGCCTCGGCAGACCTTATGCTTTCCGGGTACGGCTCTTCCAGCGACGCCTATCATCTTACCGCTCCCAGCCCTGAAGGGGTAGGGTTGAAGGCGGCGCTTGCTGCTGCCCTGTCAGAAGCCGGCATCGGGCCGTCGTCGATCGGTTTTGTCAATGCCCACGGCACGGGAACGCACGACAACGATCAGGTGGAGGGAACCGTGCTGGCGGAGGTCTTCGGGCCCGGCCTCAAGATGCTCTCGACCAAGGGGTTGACCGGTCATACGCTCGGCGCTGCCGGCGGGATCGAGGCGGTATTCACCTCGCTCGGTCTTCGGGAAGGCTGGATACCTGCCAGCGCGGGTTTTCAGAACAGGGATGAAGCTATCCCCCTTGCACCGGTGCGGGAAACGACCGCAATCAGCGGGCGCTATGCGATTTCCACTTCGCTTGCCTTCGGTGGGACCAATGCCGCGATCGTGATAGGGCGGGAGGCAGGTTCATGAAGATCGTCGGCATCGGCATGGTCTGCTCCGAGGGGCAGGGGATCGCCAGTCTTGAGAAGGCATTGCAACGGGGATGGAAAGAGCCGGTTACGGTTGTAACGCCGCATATTCCCGGCGGCGCCTATCCGGCGTACCTCGTTGATTTCGCGAACCTGCCTGATAAAACGCTGCTCAAAAAGATCCGCCGTTCCGATGCAGTGAGCAAGATGTCCGTGCTTGCCGCGGCCGACGCACTGGCCAACAGCGGGATCAAGGACATCACGCAGAAAAAGCTCGGCATCATCCTGACCACGGCCTTCGGCCCCCATGTGACTACGTTCAACTTTCTTGACGATATCCTGGACCACGGGGATGCCGCGGTTTCGCCGACTACGTTCTCCAACTCGGTCCATAATGCCGCGGCCTCCTACATTGCCATGTCGCTCCACATCAAAGGGCCCACGATAACCATCACCCAGTTCCAATTCTCGTTCCAGTCCGGTCTGCAGCTGGCGCAGGCCTGGCTTGACCAGGGGCGCTGTGACTATGTTCTGGCCGGGGCCGTGGACCAGTACGGCGATGTGCTGGGATATGTTGCCGACCACAAGCTTACCACGGCACGGGACGGGAAGATCAAGCCCTTTACCTTTAAACCCACGGTACAGGTTCCGGGTGAAGGCGCCGCGTTCTTTCTCCTTGGCAACAAGAACGGCGGGGAGGCTTACTGCACGGTCGATGCGATCCATACGAATGACGATCCTGATCATGACCAGTCCGTTGACATCAACATTATTGATGCCAACGGCATGCTGCCTGATGAATCGGCCTACCTCCCGTCCCTGTCGAAGGAGATTCCGACGGCTGCCTATTCGCCGCTTTTTGGCAGCATGATGATCGGCAGCGCCTTCAACATGGCGGCAGGCGCTCTGATGCTGAAGCAACAGAGACAGTATGCCACACCGGTGCAGGACAACCCGCACACTATCCGTCTTCTTACGGAAACAGAAGACTGCGCTCTTGCAAAGATCCGCTGCACCGGGTACAATTGTTACGCGGAAAGATCAGTGATCTATTTAACGAAGGTGTAATCCGGCGGTTACTACCGGACGGTAAGCGCCAAATTATTCCGCCAAAAAATCAATGAAAAAACTTTTTTGACAGGATAACAGGATTTTCAGGACAAAAGGCTTTTATCGGATTTTATCCTGTTATCCTGTCGAAGATTTTATCCCGGCTTGTTCGGGTCAGGATCATCCCCATTCATGCAAAAGAATACAGGCGAGGCTGACTACTATGACCGTACAGGAAATTGAAAATACCTTGATCCAGGGAATTGCATCTATCTCGAATCAGGACGCTTCGGCGGTGTCGCCGGACAAACCCTTCCATGAACTGGGGATCGACTCGCTCGGGTTTGTCGAGATCCTGGTGTTCATTGAAAAGACCTTCAAGCTTCCGCTGATCGCGTCGGACCTGAGTAAAAAGGACTTCGAGACCATCCATTCCCTGGCATCGTACATCAGCGCCAGATTATAGCCGGAATTCTTATGCTCCTCTCTAAACAGAAACGATACCTCTCCGGTTCCGACTGGGTGATTAACACCCTGGACCATATGATGAAGGCCACGACCGGGGTCGGGAACCAGTCGCAGGTCGTTCTCCTCCTGGACGCGCCCCTTGACGAGATAGAGGTTCGGAACCGCTTGAACGCGTTTGTGAAGCAGTTCCTTGTCCTGCAGGGGCAGGTGAGCCGTGATCTTAAGCTTGCTCCCTATTGGAAAATACCCGCCAGAGCAGGACGGGACGTATCGCTTACAATCCGGAATGCCGATAGCCTGTTGTCCCGGGAGTCCATCCTTGCTCATTTTGAAAAAAGCGCCAATACTCCCTTTCAGGACGACAAAGAGCACCTGGCATTCCACCTTCTCAAGGACCCTGAACGATGTCTGCTCGCCATGGCATTCGACCACCGCATCTTTGATGCTCGCGGCGCGGAACTTTTTCTAAACCTGTTCCAGCAGAATCTGAACAATGGCTCACCCGCCGCGTCAGGAGATATTGCATTTACTTCAACGGCGGCACTCACCCAGTGGTCGAAAAAGTTTCTTGCCGGTCGCAAGGTAAACCGCAGGATCATCGGGCTGTCAAGGTCCACGCCCAGGGCACTGCCAATTCCCCGGGACAGTACAGGATGGCAACGCTATCATCTCCTTTCGTTCACCGAACAGGAGACCGCAAGCATTTATGACCGCGCATACACTGAGGCCGGATACCTCATGGAATCGCCGTACCTGCTGTCGGTTATTATTCAGTGTATGCATGAACTATTCACCACGAAGCAGGAGGCCGGATCCAGTTACCTCATCCCCGTGACACTTGATTTGCGGCCCAATAAGGACCCGCTGCAGGAGATGTTTTTCAACTATGTTTCCTACCTCTTTTATCAGGTCCCGGCAGGCGAGGTTGCCGATCGCAAGGCGCTTATTGCCCTGCTGAAGCAGCAGATGTACGACCAGGTGAAGTCGGGGTTCCCCAAAGATCTTGCTGAAGCAAGCCTGCTGACCCGCATCGCGCCCCTGCCCCTGCTCGGGAAACTGTTGCATCTTCCGATGAAAGGGAAGATGGCCACGTTCGCGTTTTCCCATCTCGGAAAGAGCTCATACCAGCACTCGCTGTTCATGGGCAGGAAGGTCGCGGAACTTTACCATATGCCCCGCGTTCCCGTGCCGCCGGGGCTCGGCTTCTTCAGCAATTATTACAACGGCCGGCTCAACCTGGTTATTTCGTATCTGGACGGATTGCTGCGCGATGACGAGGTGCAGATGCTTGATCAGCAGATCCGCGCGGGATTCGGCCTGGAGAGGTCCTGATGAGCACTTCCTGTGAGGTGCTGGTGGTTGGCGCCGGCGTTGCTGGTGTGGCGGCGGCGGTTGCTGCGGCGCGGGGCGGCGCCCGGACCATACTCGTCGAAAAAGAACGCTACCTCGGGGGGACCGGTTTTGCCGGACGGTTCCAGTATATCTGCGGCCTCTACCTGAATGCCGAAGCGGCCCCCGTGGAAACGCTGAACCCTGGGCTGGCCCGCGAGATCGTTGCTCTTTTACGCAGCGCGTCGCCGGGAAAAGATATAAAAAAGATCGGCCAGGTATATGTGATGCCCTATCAGTACGAGGACCTGCAGTCCGTTCTTACGGCGCTCTGTTACGCCGAGAGCAACATCGCAACGCTGCGGGGCCACGAGGCGGTTGCAGTCGCCACGGAAGAGGGCGAGATCAGGTCGGTCACGATAGACGGCATGCGCGGCAAGCAGGATATTACAGCGAAAATGGTCATTGATTGTTCGGGCAGCGGTTCTGTGGCGG